>DATGVY010000616.1:0-39080 GCA_035299845.1 Streptosporangiaceae bacterium | reverse complement strand
GACCAGGAAACCAGTAGCACCGTAGGGCCATTCCAGTGGTGCCGCGGCCAGTCCTGGCACTCTCAGCGCGCCATCGCCGACGTGGGCAGCTACCCCCGGGCGGCGCGGGGCGCCCCGCGGCCGCACTCAGCGGCGGCAAGCAGCCCGGTTGCCTGCCGCACCGCCCAGATAACCCGGCCTGCCGGATGAACTCCGCATCTCTACTATCCGTGTTAGTAGGTAGTCGACATCACCAGGAGCT
This sequence comes from Streptosporangiaceae bacterium, assembly GCA_035299845.1. Classification (GTDB taxonomy): domain Bacteria; phylum Actinomycetota; class Actinomycetes; order Streptosporangiales; family Streptosporangiaceae; genus Palsa-506. The sequence continues at coordinate 38,839 of DATGVY010000616.1, read as the reverse complement.
AATCATGCGACACCCAAGAATCATCATCGCCGGCATCGGCCTCGCCGCCGTGGCCGCCGCCGGCGGCATCACGGCCGCCTCGGCAAGCGGCTCGCCCGCCAGCAGCCCACCTCCCGCGGCCAGCGCGCCCTCCGCCGGCCCGGGCGCCTCGGCGGCGACGGTGCGCACCGGGCCGGCGACCGTCGCCGGCCAGACCGAGACCATCCTGGTCAGCGCCCATGGCCTGCCGCTGTACTTCTACCGGCCCGACACCGCCACCAGGTCGCTGGTCACCGGCGGGCTGGCCAGGCTGTGGCCGCCGCTAACGTCGGCCGCGCCCACCGCCGCCGGAGTCAGCGGCAAGCTCACCGTGCTCAGCGACGCGAACGGCGACCAGGTGGCCTATAACGGCCACCTGCTGTACACCTTCGCCAGCGACCACCCCGGCCAGGTCACCGGCCAGGGCTTCCAGAACTTCTTCGTGGCCACTCCCGGCCTCACCCCGATAGCCGGCTCGCCCGCCGGCGCGGTCCCGGCCGCGCCGCCCGGCAGCAGTCTCGGCTACTGAGAAAGCCAAGCACCCCTGACGGCCACGCTCAGCCCCGGCCACCCCCATCACCACGTAAACCCGCCCGGCAGCACCCGCGCCCGCGGGGACGCCAGGCCACGAGCCGCCCAGGAAGCAGCACAGAAGGAGGATGGCCGAGATGACCGACGGACACCCGCGCCCGCAGCAGCCTTCGGGAGGAGCTGCGGGGAGAAAGGAGCGGCCGGTCCTGCCGACCGGCGCGCTCTGGCGCGGCAGCCGGCTGGCCGTGCTGCCGCTGCGGCACGCCGCGCGCACGGCCGCTGCCGCCAGCCGGCTGTCCCGAGCGGCTACCGACCAGGTCGCTGCCCGCACCGCCGAGCAGCTGTTCGCCACCCTGGGCGAGCTCAAGGGCGGCGCAGCGAAGCTGGGGCAGGCGATGTCGGTGTTCGAGGCGGCGATGCCCGAGGAGGTCGCGGCGCCCTACCGGTCGGCGCTGCGAAGGCTCACTGACGCGGCGCCGGCCATGCCGGCCGAGGTCGCCCGCCGGATAGTCACGGCCGACCTCGCCGCTGCCTACGGGCCGGGCTGGCGCGAGCGGCTGGTGGAATTCGGCGATACGCCTGCAGCGGCGGCATCGATCGGCCAGGTGCACCGCGGACGATGGCGCAACGACGCTGGCCGGATCGTCGATGTCGCGGTGAAGGTGCAGTACCCCGGTGTGGGCAAGGCGCTGCGCTCGGACCTTCGCCAGGCCCGGCTGCTGGCGCGGGTGATGGCCCGGCTCACCCGGCTGAACGTTTCCGGCCTGGCGGACGAGCTCGCCGCGCGGATCGTCGAGGAACTGGATTATGTGCGCGAGGGGCGCGTCCAGACGCAGGTCGCTGCCGCGTTCACGCCCGGCATCCCGGCGGCACTCGCCGTGGCCCGCGCCGCGGGGGTGCACGAGCCGCCGGGCCGGACCAGCGTCACGGTCCCGGCCGTGTACGCCGCGACACCACGGGTGCTCGTCACTGGCTGGCTGGAGGGGGCGAGCCTTTCCACGCTGCTGGACGGGCGCACCGACCTGCTTCCGGCGGGCTGGCGCGAGCTCGACGGCAGCGACGCGGCGGACCTGGCCGCGCGGCTGCTCTCGCACGCCATCTACGCGCCGGCGGCGTGCACCGGCTGGATGCACGCCGACCTGCACCCGGGCAACTTCCTGCTGCTCCCCGGCGGCAGGCTCGGCATGCTGGACTTCGGCGCGGTCGCCGCCACGCCCGGCGGCATTCCGGCACCGTTCGGGCAGCTCGCCGCCGCGGTGCTCGCCGGGGACGGGCCGGAGGCGATGCGGCTGGCCCGGCAGGTCGGCGCGCTCGCCCCGGACGCCGGGTTCGATCCAGGACTGATCATCGAGCTGCTGCACCCCATGGTCGCCACCGCGGCCGCCGGCAGCTTCACCTACTCCCGGCCCTGGCTACGCGGCCTCATGGCCCACCTCACCGCGCCGCGCTTTGCCCCCGCGGTGCGCAAGCTGACGCCGCCCCCCGAGTACGCCCTCGTCTGGCGGGCGACGCTCTCGGCCGCCGGGCTTTTCGCGCAGCTGGGCGCGACAGTCCCGACCCGCGGGTTTCACCTGGCCTACTCCCCCGGGTTCCGCGATGGCATCGCGCCCGGCCCGGTCGCGGCCGACGCGCCAGCGTCCCCGCACCAGCTGACTAGCGCCCGCCCCAGGGCTCGCGCACGGGCCACCGCAGGCCAGATCTGGTAGGCCGGAGCCGAATGCCCGTGGCCTCCGGCCGGACCAGCGGCGTGCGGTGAACAATCCCCCCGCCGCCTCCGTGTTGGCGGATATGCGCACCCACACAAGACGGCAAGCCCGACGCGCCGATGGCCGGGAGGACGACATCACGAACACCCCGGGTGAACGCCGCCGCTGGCGGCCGCGCCGCCGCAGGGACCGCAGCCCGGCCCGCCGCACGTCGGCGGCGGGCACCGAAGGCGGCCAGACCGCAGCCGGCGCCATGCAGCTGGCGATCGGGCTTCTCACCGCGAGCCTCGACTCACCCGAACTGGAGGCGTGGGCCGTGTGGGCCCTGATTCCCGAGGACCCAGCGGCCCTGGGTGACTTCCTCGCAGGCCTGCACGCCGTCTCGCAGCTGCTGCTCAAGCAGCTACACGAGGCAACGGGACAGCAGCCGGCAGACACGCTGCAAAGACTTGCGATCTTGGCCGAGACCCTGTGAGCGACACCCTTCGCCGGGTAAACACCGCCGCCTGCCCCGCATGCCGAGGTCGCGCGCGGGGTTGTCGAAGCGGTCCCTGACGTCCTCCACGTTGTGCGGAACCTCTGGCCATAACAGGACTTGCGCCGGTGGTCACGCGCGCGGCCGAAAACGCCTCAACCGCGCGGGTGCGTGTCCACCGGACATGCGCTTGACCTGCGGGCTTCCTAGGGACACGATGGTCACGCAAGCGGGGAGAGGTGAGGGGGAACCAGCATGACGACCTACGTGTCCTTGATCAACTGGACCGAGCAGGGCATCAAGAACTTCCGTAATAGCACTCAACGCGCCCAGGACTTCTCCAGGCTCGTCGAGAGCGCCGGCGGCAGGGTCCGTGAACTGCTCTGGACCGTCGGTGAGTACGACATTGTCTGCATCGCAGAGTTCCCGGACGATGAGGCGGGGGTAGCGGCATTGCTCCAAGTCGGCTCGGCTGGAAACATCCGTTCCAACACGATGCGGGCCTTCGACGCGCAAGAGATGGCCGGCATCATTCGCCGAACCGGCTGAGCCGAACCGGCTGAGCCGAACCGGCTGAGGAGTCGCGCCACCAGCCGTGCCATGGTCCTCACCCCCGGCCACGACGGCCGTCTCGTCGCCGACGCGGCCGCCGAGTGGGCCCGCTCCCACGGCCAGCCGTTCAGCCTCACCCTCACCGGACCGGCCGGCGGCCAGTGGCGCAAAGGGAACAACGGCGAGCATCTCGAACTCGACGCGCTCGAATTCTGCTGGACCCTGGCCGGCCGGGCACCCGGTGCCGGGCTGCTGGCCACCAGAGTCCCCTTCTGATCGCCACCGGCTGGATACTGACGTCTTCACCTGCATCCCGTCGCGGTGCAGGACGTCTCGGAGTTCGGGCAGCGCCGTGCCAGAGGTCTTTCAGCCGGAACTGCGCTGGGTCCTGATCGAGCCGATGATGACGCCGATCCCGAGCGCGCCGGCCGGCACAAGGGTGACAAGTGCGGGCAGCTGGTACCTCCAGGAAAACTCGAACAGGTCGGATACCAATGTCACGGACAGTGCTGAGGTGAAGAACAGCAGGCACGCCAGGGCGAGCTGGCGGATCCCAGGGTCCGCCCGCCGGCGCAGCAGGGCAGCTGAGCCGGCCAGGGTGAATACTGCCAGCAGCGGGCCGGGGGTGTAGCCACCGCCGAGCTGGTAGGAGCGCAGGAATGCAGCGACGGGCCGCCAGACGGCAGGCATGCCGCCGCCGAAACGGTCGAACGCGGTCTTGACGGTCTGCATCGAGGCATGCGGCGGGTAGAACGGGAACGTCGTCTGGAATTGCCAGCGGGAGATGGGCGTGTCGCCCGGGCTGCCAGTGCGGGTCAACGCGAAAAGCTTCAGCACGTCGCGGGAATAAGCAGCGAGCACTCGCAGCGGCTGCTGGGTCAGCACCGCAGCGTTGAAGTCGGAGATCAGTTTGTCAGCGTCAGCACGCGGCAGGCCCGAGTAGTAAGGCCGTATCGGGGAGCCCGCGCCGTACTCGAGCCAGTCGGGCCCCAAGGCCTGCTGTGCTTTAGCCGGGCACATTCCCCGCTCGGCAGGCGGCAGCCTGATGGTCGCGCAGTCTACTGCTGCCGCCGTCCTTCCGTAGAAGGATGTGGCTCCCGTGTGCGACAGGAAAAAGTCTCCGGTGAGCAGGTAGGAGCCGGTGCAGTAGGCCAGGATGGGCACGGCGCAGGCCGCGCACAGGGCAGCTGCGGTGCCGACGGCATGCCGCCGGCCGCCGCCGGCCACGAGCAGGTAGATCACCGCGGGCAGGATCAGGGCTTCGCCTACCTGGGCGACGGTGGCCGAGGTTCCCAGCACGATGCCGGCCGCGACGGCGCGCCGCCAGCTGGTCCTCGGCCGCCAGAGCAGGATGGCAAGGCCGGCCACGATCAGGGCCTCGAACCAGGTGTCCGGCATGATCGTCTGCTCTATCTGCAGCTGGTAGGCGTCCAGCAGGACCGGCGCGATGGCCAGCGCGGCCAGCCAACGAGGCGCGCCGCGCCGCAGCAGCAGCAGGTAGATGACCACGGCCATCGCCAGGCCAAGCAGATGCTGGATGGCGACGACTGCGTCGAAGTTGGCCACCTGCAGGATCGCCCGCAGCGGCCCCTTGTAGCCGACAGGATCCATGCCTGCGGCGTTGTACAGGTACCTCGTTGTGTCAATGTAGAACAGTGCGGGCCGGTAGGCGAGCTGGGCGAGCGCCCGGAGCACTAGGCCGGCAGCCAGCAGCGCGGCGGCCGGCCAGTGCCGCCGCAGGGCGGCGGCCTTTGCCGAATGCCAACGGGCTGTCTGGCCGTGCAGGGCCTGCCTGGCCTGGCGGTCCACATCTGCGGGCTTCGCCTGGCTGTTCCGGAGCATGGCAGTCACCGGGGGGGCGCGGTCAGCAGGCGCGCCCGCTCACGAGGTCGCGCGGCTCCGTGCTCGCTCATCCGCCTGGTCGAGGAGCCAGCAGCGCACGGGCCACGCCGGTAGCGGCTCACGTCGGTCTTGCGCACCCAGAACCTGTTATGCCGTCGCATGCACCGAACTCTCGAGGCCGGGTATCCGGCGCCTGCGTTCGCCCATGATTCTGAAGTATTCCACGATCTCACCATGGTCCCCGAACAAGCTGCCCGCCGCTGGAATTGCAGAGGACGAGGAAGACCGTGACAATCGCTAGCCATCGGGTCATCCGGTTGCGCGGAACTTGGGTCAGCGCGGCCCATGCGATCGCGGTGTACCACGCAAATACCCAAGGGGCCACGAGGACCCAGGCGAATGTCAGAGCGAATGGCGCTACGACTTCGCGCGGCTGATCTGAAGAGATCCGCCGATAGATGAACCATGCGACCACGACCATCGCGATCGGCCAAAGAAAGCTGATGACCGTCGCCATGGTGGTCTTATCGACGCCTAGCGCCTCTCCGGACATCTGGAAGAGCCGCCATGGCGATGGCAGTGTGACCCACTTCGACCCACCGAAGAGCGGCTTCAGCGCATCAAGCCCGTAGAAACTGTATTGCAGGGCGACCGTCACCAGTGACACCACCGCGATCCGGCTGGTGCGCATCCACTCGTGTCGTCGAAGCAGCGGCCACGCGAGTCCGATCCCGATAAGCACCGCGTTGGCCTTTACCCCGCAGGCGAGGCCGATCAATATGCCGATCAGTACGTCGCCCGACATACCCGAGACGCGACGCGCCACTTGGATCGAGCAGATCGCCGCTGCCGCCACGAACGTGTCGAGATGACCGCCGCCCACCAGCTGCTGAATGAGGACGGGGTTCGCCGTCCAGAACAGCGTCGCCCGCACAGGATCGTCAGAGGTCTTGAGGAGCAGCAATCCGACGCCGATGAACACGATACCGTTGAGGATCATCAAGACCCAGATGGTGGTGGCGACATTCGCGCCGCCGATCGATGCCGCGAATCTCTGGACCACGGTGGCGAAGGGGCCGTATACGGACGCTTGGCTCTTCCACACCGCACCGACGACATTGGTATATGCGGAGTGACGCCCGAGCCACAGAACCGGGTTGGTCGTATACGGATTCCCGCCCTGCGACGTTATGCGACCATATGCCGCATAGCTCGCGGTATCCGATGAGCCAACCGGGGTGAGGCTGACCATGACCGCGACGACGGCCGCACTTACCACTAGCAGGAGACGCGGGTCGGGGCGCCACCCCTGGCTATGCGCCCACAGCATCCCGGCGAGCCCCAGGCAGGCGAGGATGGTTCCCGCATAAAGCATCGCCGTCGCGATGATGCCCTGGTGGCTCAGCGACGGCAGGAGGTACGACAGGGGCAGCCTGATGGGCAACGTCTCGGCGTTCGGCGCTGTCGCCCCGACGAGCATTCCCAGCAGCAGACCGACTCCGGACACGGTGATAGCGATCTTGGGGTCGGAGAGCCTGCTCCAGGCGAGCGTGCGGATCACCCTGCTCATGAGCCGCTCGATCGGACCGGTCGGATCGTGCCCTTCGACGGGACCATACGTCCTGGACCGGCCGGCCGGCCCGGCCGATCCGGGCGGGTCAGCCGGCCGGCTGGACACCTGTGTCACCTGGGCCATACCTCCATTAGCGGACCTGCGCGGCCACTGTCGGCGCAGGTATCGCCGCGCCGCCCGGGCCTGGGCTCCCGGATGCCTCTATTACTTCTCGGCTGGCCCCTGCTTACACGTCTTCGCCCAGCGTAAGCGGCACCGGAAGGCTCCATGCGACATTCGCCTGAATCGTGCCAGCGAGTCCCGAACCTCAGGAACCGGTGCCGCCGGCGGCGGCGCCGTCACCATGGAACTGTCAACGGGTCATCGCCTGCTTGACGAGCATGCGCCCGAAGTCCCACATCAGGCCCGTGCCCCGGTGCGCTTCATCCATCACAGCGGCGAAGGCGTCGCAAAACAGCGTTACCTCCGCGTCTCCTATCGTCAGCGGCGGCAGTAGCTTGATCACCTCCATGTGATCGCCGGCCACCTGGGTGAGGATGTGGTGTCGCTGAAACAGCGTGACGACCACCATCTGCGCAAACAGCCCGTGCCTGGCCGCTTGCAGCATGTTCCAGCCGGTCCGGAGCTTCACTGAGCGAGGCTTGCCGAACTCCAATCCGACCATCAGCCCGCGTCCTCGGACGTCGGCGAGCAGTTCGTACTCCCCGGCCATGTCCTTGAGTGCGTCCTGCAGCGCCTTCCCGGTCCGCTCAGCGCTGCTAACAAGCTGCTCGTCCTCGATGACCGCGAGCGAGGCCAGGCCGGCGGCCATGGCCGACGCATTGGCGCCGAACGTCGAGTCATGCACGAGCACCCGGTCCATGGAAGAATAGACCTTCTCGAAGATCCAGCCCCTGGCCAGCGTGGCACCCACCGGGACGAACCCGCCCGACAATGCCTTCGCGACGGTGATGATGTCCGGCACGACATCCTCATGCTGGTAGCCGAAGAACCGCCCGGTTCGCCCAAGGCCTGTCTGCACCTCATCGCATATGAGCAGCGCCCCATGGTCGTGCAGCAGCGTCTGGGCGGCGGTCAGGAACCCCGGCGGTGCCACATGGACGCCCTTGCCCTGGACCGGCTCGACGATGAGCGCCGCGACATCTCCCTTGCGAAGTTCGGCTTCCAGCGCGTGAAGACTCCCGAACGCGATGCCGGTGTCGGCCAGGAGCGGGTCGAAGCCGCGCCGGAACTCGGCCGAGCCGTTCACCGACAACGAGCCGACCGTGAGACCGTGGTAGGCACGGTCGCAGTAGACCACCCGCGGCCGGCCTGTCGCATATCTGGCGAACTTCAGCGCCGCCTCCACCGCCTCGGTGCCGCTGTTGCAGAAATACACCCGGTCCAGTCCCGGTGCCTTGGCCAGCAGTTGCTCGGCAAGCAGGCCGGGCAGCAGAGCACAGTCGAATTGGGCCATGTCCGCGAGTCCGCTGTCGAGTACGTCGTTCAGCGCCCTGCGGACCACCGGATGATTGCGGCCCACGGCAAAGACGCCGAAACCGCTCAGGTAGTCGGCGTAGCGGCTGCCGTCGCGGTCGTAGAGGTAGCAACCTTGCCCCTGCTCATAGACCCTGTCGAAGCCGATGGCATGCAACATGCGCGGCAGCTGGGGATTCAGGTGGCGGGCATGCAGTTCGTATCCCTGATCACGCCGAGCGGCGAGGAGACCTGGCAAGTCGAATCCCATCACAGTAGTCTCGCGGTCGCGGCTGCCCTCTGGACGGCCGATCTTGATAATGGTGGCGATCTCAAACGGGCGGCAAGCGTGGCAGTCGCGCGGCGGCTGGTAGCCGGCCGGACGGCGGTGCTCGAAGTGCCGGCGAGCTGTCGGCGCTGGCACGGGGTATTGCCACCGGCCAGGGCCGCGGGCGTTCTGCCGCGGCTTCGGCTGTAGTCGCCGGCGGGTTCGGCAATGATGGAAGGCATGTTCTCGGGTGGGACGCATCTGCCCGACGTCGCTTCGTGGGCGCGCCAGTGGCCTGGAGATCGTGCTGCTCGTGACAGGGGCGATCCTGCTGACGCGGCCGGCGATCTGGCTTGGCGGGATCACGGGCCGGATCGACGCCAACGCGCGGGAGACCGACGCGCTGTGACCAATCTCACACGGGACTGGGCGCGTGCCGTGGTGGACGTGCCGGTGCCTACTGCGGTGCACGTCAACCGGGTGAGCGACCCGCTGTCGGTGATCGGGCAGGAGGCCACCTTGGTGCGCTACGTGCGGTCCAGGCCGCCATCGCCGACAACCGCCGGCGTCACCCCGGCGACGGAGCAGCCCTCAACCTCGCCCGGGCCCGTGCCCACAAGGTCGCTGCGACGAGTTTCGGAGCGGTACAGGCAACCTGCGGGTCGTGGTCCGTGTCGACGGCGGCGACTCGGTGAACGGCTGATCAGTCGCCTAAGGTCTCATGGCGCAGCGCGACCGCTGGCGCCCGACCGGTGCTGTCACGACTGGACGGCGGGTAGTCGCGAGCAGCGCCGCACGGCACCCGGCACCTCTTAACCAGCGGAAGGTACAGCCATCATGCCGCTGAAGATCATGACCTCTGGATATGCCGAGTCCCGCAGGGATGGGGGCCGGCTGAAACGCGACCTTGTCGCGTGACGAGGTCCCGGGTGAGTACATCCAGGGCCTGCTGGAGATCCCGGGTGAGTACATCCAGGGCCTGCTGGAGGTGCCGGGTGAGTACATCCAGGGCCTGCTGGAGGTGCCGGGTGAGTACATCCAGGGCCTGCTGGAGGTCCCGGGTGAGTACATCCAGGGCCTACTGTGGGTAGTGCAGGAGGTCATCGAGTCAGCGCCCGCCGAGAGAGCGAGGCTATCCGCTGGCTGATGTGCGCTCGCATGGACATGGCCAGCGCTGCCGTGCCCCGGCGATGCCGGTGCTGCGGCGCCGAGGCTGGCTAACACCAGAGCTGGAACGAGAATACCTTGCGCCGCCCGGGCGCGAGCCGTCCCCGTCGAGGGTTCACGGCGAGCGCTGGCCAGCGATCTGCCGGTCGGCTTGACATGCCATAACGCTCTATGAGTCTCCATCGAAGGTCCCCTCATCGGTAACTTAGATATCAGACCCGCCAAGAGTGAGAAACTACACCACGATCCATCTCGGGATATGACATTTGGATCGATCCGGGCGGCATCCTGCCAGGCGTGGGTTGGCACCCGCTGCGGCGCGCGGGGAGAGCCGGTGCCGCTCGCGCCGCAGCGACCACTGCAGTCCGTTTCTGTGGGTGGGACGGCAAGCATTTCCAGGAGGCCGGAGCTGATCGCCGGGCCGGCGCAAATGCCGTGGAGAAGTGGATGATTGGCGTCCTGGGTCAGGGCGCGCAGGCCGGTAGAGACCCCGGAAGTGTTATACGGAGAGTGATGGCTTTCGGGCGGGCGCGTGTGGCGGCCCGCTGTCGCTCCGGGGAGGCGGCCGGTTCCGCTGGGCCGGCGCGGGCGGTGATGCCGCGGGGCGCGTCCGGGAAGCCCTGGCGGGCTCTGGTCGTGGTCGCGTACGTGGCCGCATCGACGGTCAACCGGAAGGTGCCCGCGTTCTACCGGCACCGGGTGCCTCTTCTACCGGGAGCCTCCCCAATCCCTGTAACCACGAGCATCCCGCCGGTCGTGTCGCGCCACGCCAGCCCGCACCGCATCGGCTATCACTCACCATTACCAGGCGTCTTCAGTCCCAGCCGCCACGCGAATACTCTTCTCTACGGCATTGGGGCGCCGGCGGGCGCGGCGGCATCGTGAAACCTGCGCGCAAATGGCGCCACCTGCGGACCGACAGAGCATGATCATTTCTCCGTTCCTGCTAGTTCTCCCGGGATTCGCGTGAGAACTGCCCATAACGGGGTATTTACGAAGCGGAACGTTTCTGTACATCCCTTTCGGACGCGAGCCGCGAGCGTGTCCGCAGGCGGTGGAAGATGCAAGGCGATCATGGAATTCCGGGTCCTCGGGCCGATTGAGCTGTGGTCGGCTGGGCAGCAAGGTGATCTTGGGCCGACCAGGGCGCGCTGCGTCCTGGCGATCCTCTTGTTAACGCCGCGCACAATAGTGCCGGTTGAGGCTCTCATTGACCGGCTGTGGGATACGCGGCCTCCGCCCAAGGCCCGGGAGAGTCTCTCGGTCTACATCGCAAGGCTCCGGGCGTCGCTCCGGCAGACCCTTGGCGATAGCGTCCGGCTGGCGGGGCGCGCCAGAGGCTACGTGCTCGACGTCGATCCTGAGGCGGTCGACTTGTATCAGTTCCGCCGTTTGCGCCGGCAAGCGGATGCACTGACCGCAAGCGGCGACTACGATCATGCGGCCCTGCTGCTGCGCGAGGCGGACGGGCTCTGGCGCGGCCAGGCGCTGGCTGGGATCCGCGGCGACTGGGTGGCGCGGATGCGTGACAGCCTCGAAGAGGAGCGTCGGGCGGCCATCCTGGAGCGCGTCGAGTGTGAGCTGGAGCTTGGCCGGCATGCCGATCTGGTAGGTGAGCTTCGCCACCTGCTGGCTCAGTACCCGCTGGACGAGACATTCATCGCCCACCAGATGACGGCCCTTTACTGGAGCGGCAGGCCGGGTGACGCGCTCAGCCTCTACCGGGAGACCCGCAGCCGCCTTATCGATGAGCAGGGCACAGAGCCGGGGCCAATGCTGTCCGAACTCCATCAGCGCATCCTGCGCCGTGACCCCCAGCTTGCCGTGAGGCTGGCCGGCCGGCGTCCTGGCCGGGTGTCACGGCCGGACACGCTTCCGCCCGAGACGGTGGAGTTCGTGGGCCGCAGCGAGGAACTCGGGCTGCTCACCGAGGAGCACGGCAACACCCCCCCGGTCAGCGTGATCGAGGGCATGCCCGGCGTGGGAAAGACCGCGCTCGCGGTCCACGCTGCCCGCATTGTCTCCGGTCAGTACCCGGACGGGATGCTCTACCTCAACTTTCACACCCACGACCCCGGGCGCCCTTCGCTCGACGCAGCCGAGGCGCTGCACCGCCTGCTCCGGATGCTGACCGTGCCGGCCACGCAGATACCTGAGACTATCGGCGAGCGCACCGCGCTGTGGCGAGCCCAGCTGAGCCGCCTTCGTGCCGTCGTGATTCTCGACGACGCTGCCAGGCATGACCAGATCCGCCCGCTGCTGCCCATGGCAGGCCGGTGCCTGATCTTGATCACCACCCGGCGCAGGCTTCCCGACCTTGAGGGCGCCCGCGCGCTGACCCTCGACGTGCTGTCCATCGACGACGCGATCACGCTGTTCCGGCGGATCGCGGGGCAAGGCAGGGCCCACGACGAGGATGAGGTCGCCACCGCTGTGGGGCTGTGCGGGCGCTTGCCGCTCGCGATCCAGCTCACCGCCGGCAGGCTTGCGCAAGACTACCCGCCCAGGCTCGCCGATCTGGTCGAGGAACTGTCGCAGTCTCCCGCTCGCCTGGGCGGCACAGGCGCGGCAAGCCCGGAAGTGATGTCTGCCTTCGACCTGTCCTACCGTGCGCTGGAACCCGACCACCAGCGGCTCTTCCGGCGGCTGGGCGTGAGCCCTTGCGCTCATGTCAGCCTGCAGGCTGCGGCGGGCCTGGACGGCGGCACCCTCGCCGAAGCAGAAAAAGCCCTCGCCGTCCTGCTTGATCACCACCTGCTGGTACGAGCCCCAGCCGGTCAGTTCCGTTTCCACGACCTCATCCGCGGATACGCGACTGTGCGCGCCGCGCGTGATGACCCCGAGCCTGAGCAGCGACAGGCAGTCGGCAGGCTCCTTGACTACTACTTGCACACAGCCGATAAGGCTGACCGGGTACTTCATCCGTTCCGGCGCCGGATGCCGGTGTCGGTCACCCATCCACCAGCCGCGAGCCCAGCATTGGGCACGCAGGAAGACGCGGCAGCCTGGCTGGAGTCGGAGTGGCGCAACATCCTGCAGGCCGCTCAGCACGCGGGCAGGCACGAATGGAAGCGGCAGTGCGCCGATCTGACCCACGTGCTGGCCGGCTTTGTGGAGATCAGGGCGTACTGGGACGATGCGATCGCGGCCCACACGCTGGCCCTGCAGGCGTGCCGTGACCTCGCTGACCCGGCCAGGATCGCGCAGGCGTCACTGGAGCTCAGCGTGGTGAGCCAGCAGACCGGCCGGCACGAGGCGACGCTTCCCCTAGCTGAGGACGCCGCGGCGATCTACCGCTCGCTCGCCGACCGGCACGGCGAGGCCGAAGCCCTCGACCAGATTGGCATGGCCCACCGGCGCGCGGCCCGTTCCCGTGAGGCCCTCGCTTATTTCCACGAAGCAAGGATTCTGTACCGCGACGCCGCGGACCAGCGCGGCGTGGCCAATACGTTGAGTCACTCCGGGATCGCCTGCTGGCATCTTGGGCGCTACCCAGACGCAATGGGTCACCTGCATGACGCGCTTTCGCTCTACCGTGACGTCGGCGACAGGCGCGGCGAGGCGAAGACCCTCAACAATCTAGGAAAGATGCAACTGTATTGCGGCTATCATAGAGACGCGCTCGAAAACTACCAGAAGTCACTGGAAATCTTTAGTGAGATAGGCGGAGCGCAGAACCAGGCGATCCTGTATCATAACATGGGAAGCGTCTACCATTACAAGGGCAGTTACGAGGAAGGGCTTGCTGCTTGCCGACGGGCCCTCGCCATATACCGTGACATCGGCGATCTCCCGGATGAAGCCGACGTGCTCAATGACATCGGCGCCATTTACCAAAGCGCGGAGTGCTACGACGAGGCGCTGATTCACCACCAAAAGGCGAGATTGATCGCCGAGGAGATCGGAAACCTGTCCGAGCAGGTGATCGCACTTCGCGGGATAGCCGACGTGCGTCGCGGATCTGGCCGGTACGGCGAGGCGTTTGATCATTACCACACTGCTCTCAGGCTCGCCAGGGAGATCGGTGACCCATACGAGGAGGCCAAAATCCTCGAAGGAATCGCGGAAACGACGCTCAGCACGCAGGGGCCGCACGCTGCCCGGATCGTATTCAGGCAGGCGCTGGACATCTTCGAACAGCTCGGCGTGCCAGAGGCGGAGTCGGCGCGGATACGCATAGAGACCACGGACCCCGCCTTCGGCCGCCGCACCTCGTAGTCGGCGTGCAGGCGCTGGTGCGACTGGTCCGCGACCGGTTCGGACACGACGAGGCCGCGGTGCTGGAAAGCTGCCCGCGCCAGGCCGGATGATTCGTCTGGTGTGAGCACCCTGGCCATAGCCCTCAAGCGCATTGCCGCGACGGACGCGGAGTTCGGTACGGGTGCGGGAGTTCTGGACACCTTGGCCACATGCGCGGCTCTCAGCGGTTCTGAGCCGGTTCTATGTCGTCCTCAGTGGTCCCGAGCCGGCCGGCGATTATCGCCCGGAATCCGGCTGGGCGCGCCCTGAGCCGCACCCGGCTTGCGTGTGTGACCTGGGGTGCAAGGTAAGGGTCAAGACGAGTGCAACACGGACGTCCGGGCTGGCGGCGCACGCTTGTGCCGCGGTTCCTGCCAGCAGAAGCCGCTGGAGCCAGCTACGGAGGGCGCCATGTCATGCGGGGAGTGGGTCTACGGGCCGTTCGGCCTGGACGGGGTGAAGGGACAGACGGTCCGGTGTCACATGATCGTGGTGAGGCGGCGATGATGCTCTCTCACGACATCGGGCCAGGCGGCACGCCAGCGCCTTGCTTCGACTACCACGACGACGACGCATGCCCGGTGTTCACCGTCAACGGCAACGACTTCATCCTGCTGCGGAGCTGGCGCTCGGTCCTGGCCGGGCTCCGTAATCCTTACCTGCGCGATCTGGGCGCCATCGACCCGGACTGCGCGATCGCGGGCATAACTCGCGAGCGCCCGGGCGGACTGCTGCGCCAGAGCGGGCCCGCCGCCAGCGTCAGGACCGCGCTCAACCCGCTGTTCGCACCGCCTGCCGCCGAGCGCTGGCGCGGGAGTATCAAGCTGCTGGCCAGGACGCGCGCCAGGGCACTGCGCGGCCGGGCCGACCTGGCCCGCGATTTCTGCGCGCCGCTAGCCGGAGATCTCGCCTGCCTGACGGCTGGGCTGGAGCCGGATGAATGGCAGCGCCTGAACTGTCTCGGCGCCCGCGCAAATGCCCTGGTGCTCACTGGTCACGATGACATCGACCAGGCGCGCATGGAGCTGTACGAGTTCTGCGGGCCCCTCATCGAGCGGAGCCGCAAGCAGTCAACGCTTATCTCGGGCGCCGTGCAGGTCATGGACGACCGCGGAATGTCGCCCGGTGAGATTGTCGATGCCTGCACAACCATATACGGCGGCTTTCCGAGCGTGCTGCCCACGCTGAGCGTGATCGCATTCGAGACAGTCAACCGTCCTGATGTCATGGAGATGTGCCGGCATGACCCCGGCCTGCTGCGCCAGGTTATCTGGGAACACCTCAGGCGGAATGCTCACTTCACGTTCGGGTTGCCCGGCAAGTGCATGCGTGACACTCAGGTAGGGCGGCTGATCATCCCCGAGGGCGCGAACGTGCTGCCGGTCATCCGGGCCGCGCACCGCGATCCTTCCCGCGACCATGAGCCCGGCGTTTTCGATATTAGCCGATCCCACCGCGCGATCCTCGCCTTCGGCGCCGGGGGTCATGTGTGCCCTGGAAAAGCGCTAACGCTCATGTTCCTGGGCGAAGCCATGCGGGCGCTCATCGATTTGCCATATCTAAGCCTGGCGCCAGGAACCGTCAGCTGGCAGCCAGGACTCATGCCAGTGCCGGGCGAGATCCCGGTGATGACCCGGAGGGAATGACCATGTACTCAACCGGAAGCAACGATCGCGCCGCCAAGGGGGCATTCGAGTACGCTACGCCCGGCGCGAGCTGGGATGAGCTGGCATACGAGGAGAGGAACCGCTGGCGCAATATCGCATTCGCCGCCAGGGTCGCCGCTGGCGACGTCATGGCACCGGACATGAGGGCCAGGAAAGCTAGCGATCCTTGGTCACTAGCCCCCATGTTCTACGATCCTGACTTGGCGGGCTGAGGCGGTTGATCAGCCTTCACCGGCGGTCGCCGCTAACTGTGCGGACGACGTTTCCCGTCTTCTGCTCCGTCTCGACGTACCTCGCCGCGTCGACCACTTGCTCCAGGGGATAGCACCGATCGATGACCGCCCGGTACTTCCCCGCCCAGAGGCAGGCCCTGCTCTCCAGCACCAGCGCCGCGGCAACGGCCTGCGGAGTGGGAGACCAGGTCGGCTCGATCGAGCCGGGCAAGCGGGCCGACATCGTCATTCTCGCGGCCAGCCCGCTCGACGACATTCGCGCCGTCTCCGGCGTGCTGGCCGTTTACCAGGACGGTGCGCTCGTCAGTCGCTCACCAGCGCGGCCGCCGGACGATTTCCCCGGACCTCACAACGGAGGACGGGATGCTGAGTACTAGCTCTTACGACGCTGTGGGTCGCCGGCGGCATCGGCTGAGGCTGGGGCCTGTCACCGCCGACATATACGAGCTCCGGGATCAGCCGATCATGTTATGAACGGGCATGACACCGGGCTGGCTTCAGTGGCCATCGCGCGGGTAACGGCGCTGCCAGCCGCGCTCGCGGATGAGCATTCCATCGCAGCGCATTTCCCGGCGGTAGGAGTAGCGCAGCGACTCATCGTCGCTGTCGAGATCGAGGACCGAGGTGGCGATCAGCAGCCGGCCGTCCAGGTGGATCTCGGTGCGGGCCTCGCCATGCGCCGAGGCGCTGGCGGGCCGCGCGTCGTGCACCGAGTAGCGCAGGTATTCCTCGTCCGCCACCCGCCCCCAGGGGAACTCGGTGCCGGTGCTGCCCCGCCACCAGATCGCGGTGGTCCCTGTGTCGTCGCGCTGCAAGGTCCAGCGCACCGGGAGCATCTCGCCCCGGTGCCGGACACCGGGCGGATGCTCCGCCGGACCGGGCTCAGCGAAAACCGGCGCAGGCCGGTCGGCCGCCGGGACCACCGGCAGCACCAGCCGGGTCCCGTCCGGCCCGAGCCGCACCGTGGCCGTGGCCGAGCGCGGCGTCGGCCAGATCATCGGCCACATCGCGTTGGACAGCGCGAGCCGGATCCGGTGGCCGCGGGGGAAGACCCACGAGGTGACGTGCAGCTCCAGCGGCAGGGCGGCCTGTGTTATCGGGGTGGACTGTGCACTGGGGGCGGACTTGGCCGCCGGAATGGCGCTGCCGGGAAGCGAGCCACCGTCGCGCTGCGGATCCGGCCGACCCGCCCGGCCTCCCCCGGTCACCAGGGTGACCGTGCCGTCCGGCGCCACGTCGCACAGCCGACCGAACCAGTGCAGCGGCTCCGCATCGGAGCTGCCATGTAGCTCCACCAGCGGGAAGCCGAGGATCTCCGCCTCCTCCGCCAGCGGCGGGCTGTCGAAAACCAGGCTGAACGCGTCCGCCCCCCGCTGGTCCACGGTCAGCTCGCCCCACCAGTGACCGGCCTCCACCCCGGCCGACGCCACGTAGCGCAGCGCGACCGCGCCGTCCTGGGGCGGATCCGCCGGGAGATTCCCCTCCGGGCCGCAGTACCAGGCCCAGTAGGCGGTTCGCTCGGGCGGGAACGCCGTCTCGGTCCGCCAGCGCCCGGGGATCTCCGCCAGGTCCGGGTCCGGCGGGTGCCAGTCCCTGACGTAGACCGTGACCGGCGGCTCGGACATGATCCCGTTCTCGGCACCCTTCAGCCAGTGATCCCACCACCGGACCGCGTCGGCCCGCCATTCCACGGCCGGCCCGGGAACCGCGTTATGCGGGAATGTATGATTCCACGGGCCGATCATGATCTTGACCGGGGCCGGCACCGCGGCGAGCATCCTGGGCACCGAGTCCCGGTAACCGTCATACCAGCCGCCGATCAGGAACGCCGGGATCGTGAGCCGGTCATAGTCCGGCCGCAGTGAGGCGCGCCGCCAGTAGGTGCCGTCCTGCTGCCTGGCCAGCCAGGTCGCCAGCCACGGCTCGCTGTCGAACCTGCGGGCCAGGGTCGCCGAGTCAAGCGGGAAGTCCGGCGCGGGCGGCAGCGCGTTCATGTGGTCGATCATCAGCGCGTATTCGTCGAGGTGCAGCAGCCCGTCGATGTAGTGCACGTCGTCGTGGAACAGGTCGTCGGAGGCGTCCACCGCGATGATCGCCTTGAGCGCCGGCGGGCGGCGCAGCGCTACCTGGATCGCGTTGAAGCCGCCCCAGGAGATGCCCCACATCCCGACAGCGCCTGTGCACCACGGCTGGGCCGCCAGCCACGCGATCACGTCCTCGGCGTCGCGCTGCTCCTGCTCCGTGTACTCGCCCTCGGGCAGGTCGCCGCCGCTGTTACCGGTGCCGCGGATGTCCACCCTGGCGCCCGCGTAGCCATGCCTGGTCATGTACGCGTACAGCTCGTAGTCCCTGGCGAGCATCGCGTCGTCCTTGCGGTAGGGCAGGTACTCAAGCAGCGCAGGGACCGCAGTGGTGACGGGCTGCGCAGGGAGGTAGAGCGTGGCGGCGAGCTCGGTACCGTCCCGCATCGAAATCCTGGCCTCCCGGACGGTCATGTGCTGGCCCATGGTCACTGGTGGAGGCGCGGGCCCGGGGACGCTGTCAGCGGCTGGTCACTCGCCGGGGCCACGTATCAGCTTGTGTCCCCCGTCCATGGGCCGAACAAGCGGCGTGACCTGGCTTCTGACGAACATTCCCAGGAGGGCGGCGACGATCCCGACTACTGCCCCGGTCTGCGCGTTACTCCAGGTCCACCACCGGAAGGCGATGCCGAGCGCGATAAAAGCCAGTACAAGGGCTTGGGCTGCCGCCGATTCCTGCCTGACCCATTTCACGATCTGGTTCAGCACTTTCAGCATTGTTTCGCTCCATATGATCAATGTTGCTCCACACGGACTGCCGCGCGGGGTTGTCCCTGCCTGGCCGGAACGATACGTCCGCAAGAGACTAGAGGTGTGCCGATTGCGACAGCTGGACGTGCGGGACGGCTCGTTACGTAGCACAGGCCAGCGTCCGGGGCGCCGAACCAGGTGGTGAGGGCGTGGCGCAGCCCGTCGTTGCCGTTGATGAGGTGGCGCAGCGGCTGCTCGTACTGGAGCAGCTGCCCGAGCACCTCGCGGAGCGCAGCGACCAGGCCCGCTGCCCCGGAACCGATCAGCGCGCCCTGGGCCCGGGTGCGCAAGAGCACGCGTTCACCTTCTGCGTGCCGCTCGGCCTGGTAGGTGTCCAGGAGGGCCGACGGGACCCACCCCCGGATGTCGGCGCCCAGATGGCCAACCTCGGGCCCCGGCGATCGGCGCCAGCGGCCGGCCGGTGCTTGGCAGCCAGCCGTGGCTGGCCCGCCCAGCCGTGGCTGGGCGGGCCAGAGGCTGAACTCGGGCGCTAGGGTCAGGCTCGGGCTAGGTGTGGCCGCCGATGTCGATGTGGCCGGCACTGGCGGCGGAGGCGGGGATGACGTGGACGGCGACGGCGTAGGGGATCACGACGACGACGGGGACGGTGAGGGCGGTGTGGGCGACGGGCTAGGGGTCGGCGCGGCGCACTTCACCCAGAACACCTTGTGCTTGGCGGAGCCGTGTTCGCCCGTGAAATTCCAGAAGAGCTTGTAATGCCCATTCGGCAGCGTCATGTCGCCGGTGCGGCCACCGCCGTTGCTGTCCAGCGCCAGCACGCCGGATGTGACAACGCTGCGGTCGCCGGTCGGCGGCCATGACTTGATCTGCCAGGACACGGACTGGCCCGGGTCAAAGCCGAAGGCGTCGAGGTAGAAGACACACACGTGCGGCTGGTTGCGCCGGTCGGTCACGGGTGTGGTGGAGCGGTGGATCTTGACGGTGCCGTTGTCACCGTTCCTCGCGGCCGCAGCATTGCCGCCGCCCAGGTCGCGGGCGGCAGCGGAAGCGCGCGGGATCGGCAGCGCGCCCGCACCGGGCGCTGCGAGCGCCAGGGTCAAGCCGGCAGCCATAAGCGTCGCGCTGGCCAGGATGGTGAGATTCGCACGCCATGTAACGGCGGTCACAGAACGCCTCCGGTGTAGGAGAAACATGGGACGTACGGAGAAACGCCAGCGGCCGGGTAACTGTTACGCCTACCCCCCAGCCCCGGGCAAAGCGCCCGGACGGCTACGCGACGATCCCCTGTGCGGGCCAACGAGCGCTCAGAGACCTGAGCGCCCAATGGTCGCCAGACCTCTTGCGGACCAGAAGCGGCGGCGTAAGCGTTGATCAGGCCCCGTGGACCGGGGGAGGCATCGAGCGACCTGACAAGGGGGAGAGATCGATGCGACGTATCGCGTTCGTGCTCATCTCGGCGCCCCGCGGCGTCATACTTGTGCCGCTATTGGTGATTTACTTAGAAAGGAATGTGAAACCATGACCATCTGCCCGCTCGCAGCCTGGCGACCGGTACAGAACCACGGCGGCAATATGGCCGCGCATCTCGGCCTTATCCTCCATGTGCAGGAGGGCCTGGGTAGCCTGCAAGGCTGGTTCAATAACCCGAACTCTCAGGTGTCTTCCACCTTCTGGGTGGCCAAGGGCGGTGCCCTTGAACAGTATGTGGATGCCGACTGGAATGCCTGGGCGCAGGCGGCCGGCAACGGCCAGTACAACTCGGTGGAGACCGAGGGTCTCCACGGCGAGGCTCTAACGGACGCCCAGATCCAGACCCTGGCCAAGTTGTACGCCTGGGGGCAGCATGTCTACGGCTGGCCGCTGCAGTTGGCCGACAGCCCCGGCCAGGCCGGCTTCGGCTGGCACGGCATGGGCGGCAATCTCTGGGGCGGCCACTTTGACTGTCCCGGTGACCAACGTCGGGGTCAGCGCAAGCAGATTCTGGCCCTCGTCGGCGAGCCCATCGTGCCCAATGGTGAGCCTATCGGCGGTCATCATGGGGCACCACCCTGGCCCGGCCGCTTCATCAAGCAGCCGCCCGAGATGGACGGCGCCGACGTGCGGATGTGGCAGCAGAAGATGGCCGAGCGCGGCTGGAGCATCGCCGTGGACGGCGCCTACGGCCCCGGGAGCGCCGCTATCTGCGGGCAGTTCCAGCGCGAGAAAGGCCTAACAGACGACCAGATCATCGGGCCGATGACCTGGAACATGACCTGGACAGCGGCTATCAACTGAGCCAGTGGGACCGGACCGCCGGCTCCCCGGGCTCTCGCCCGGCAGGCGGAGTTGATGCTTGACATCACGTCGGCTACCGGCGTGCTGCGAACCTGCTCTTGGCTGCCGTCATACGAGACCGACGTCGCGCTGGTCATCAGCCGCGGCCGGGGCCGGCCCTGCTACACGCCGTCCCGTGGTATGTCGAACGTCCACGTGCGGGAGAACAGGCACTCCTCGTGTTCGAAAGCCCGCAGCGACGTCCAGACCCGGAACGTGGCCGCGTCGGCGCGCATCTCGCTCTGCGATTCGACCCGGGTTCGCCAGCCCTCGGCGCGCGCCAGGCCGTATCGCCGCTCGCAGCGCACTGCCGCCGAGAGGGGGTCGTCCTCGCAGATCGTGAAGATGTCCGGCTCGTACTGGTCGACCTCGATGGCCGATTCCGGCAGCAGGAACCGCTGGGTGGCGTACCGGTGGACGAACTGGAACGTGCCAGCCGCGATGCTGCGCGCGACGGTCTGATCCGCAGGCTCGAGCTGCAAGATCTCGACGGCCGGCCGAGGGGCCAGCTCGGGCGCCGCGAACGGGGCTGGCTCGGGCCCGCTGCCGGCCGGGCGCGTCGGCAGTTCGAGCGCGCAGTCGCCGGTCAGCAAGGTCAGCTCGACCGGCTCCGGCGATGGCCAGGCCCACGGCCAGTAGGTGGTCGAGATGCTCAGCCGCAGCCGGTGCCCGGCCGGGACCACCTGGCCGATCGCCTTCATCGGGACCCGGACGGTCATCAGCTCGCCGGGGACGACCGGCAGCGTCCGGTCGTGGCCGTGCCGGCGGGTCAGATTGAGCAGGCCGCGGGTGATGAGGCAGGAGCGGCCGTCCTCGAGCACATCGCACAGCCGGACCGATACCAGGGCCAGCGGCCTGTCGCTCGCCAGCCGGAGCACCGCGGCTGGCTGCCCCAGGATCTCCACCGGCTCGCCGAGCCGGGCCGACGTGAACCCGAGCGCCAGACCGTCCTCGGCGCGCTGGTCTGGCGGCAGGTCGGCGGGCGCGCCCATCGGATCCCAGTCGCCTGCGTCGAGTCCGTGCTGTTGCGCGCCGCGATGCAGCAGCCGCTGCGGCGGCTGCGGCTGGTCGTGCAGTACGCCGTCGCCGAGGTAGAAGCGCCGGTCGGCGACGTTTGGCGATGGCCACGCGGGCTCAGTCACCCAGCGTCCTGGCCGGCTTGGGTGCGCTGGGCGCGGCGGCACGGAGTCCTGCATCCAGGCGCGCAGCATCGGCTCGTCCATGATCCCGGTGTCGCGCCCGATCAGCCAGTGGTCCCACCAGCGGGCGCACTCCTGGAGGAAGCCGATCGCCGGGCCTGGCGCGCGCGCCTCGACCGGGTAGGCGTGCGGCCACGGGCCGATCAGGCCCTTGCGCGGGCAGCTGAGGCCCTCGAGCAGCCGCAGCACCGCGCTGCAGTAGCCGTCCGCCCAGCCGCTCACCGCATAGACCGGGCAGTCGATGGCCGCGAAGTCTTCGCACACCGATCCGTGCCGCCAGTAGTCGTCGCGGCGCTGGTGGCTGAGCCACGGCCGGATCATCGGCTGCGCCCGGTCGAGCCGCTCCAGCCACAACTGCCGCCACCCGTCACCGACCACCTGCGGGTCTGGCGGCAGCGTCGCGTAGATGTGCATCTGCGCCGCCCAGGACAGCATGTAGTAGGCGAGCACGCAGCCACCCATGTAGTGCACGTCGTCGGCATAGCGGTCGTCGGTCGAGCCGACGGTGATGATCGCGCGCAGCGCCGGGGGCCGACGCGCCGCGACTTGCAGCGCCGCGAATCCGCCCCACGAGTGGCCGATCATCCCGACTGCGCCGCTGCACCATGGCTGGGCGGCGATCCACGCAATGACCTCGACCGCGTCGTCCTGCTCCTGCCGCAGGTACTCGTCCAGGAGGATCCCGTCGGAGTCGCCGCTGCCGCGAATGTCGACCCGCACGGCTGCGTAGCCTCGCCGCGCGAACCAGCCGTGCCGCCCTTCGTCGGCTACTGCGGTGCCGTCGTTCTTGCGGTACGGAATGTACTCGAGCACGGCGGGCGCCGGCTGGGCCTGCGCGTCGGCCGGAAGCCAGATCCGCGCCGCCAGCCGCGTCCCATCGGACAGCGGCACCCATGCGTGGTCGATGCGGCACGCCCCGGCACTCATCCGATCTCCTGTTCTCCGGTCCCGTTGGCCGGCTCAGCGGCGCCAGGCCGTTGCGCTGCGCAGGCGCGGCTACGGCTGCGCCGCTGCGGCCACCACCCAGGCGTCGTCGTCCGCCCACGACAGCACGACCTTGTCGTCCGGTACGACGGTCGACTGTCCCTGGCCAATCGCGACGAGCTGGCCAAGTGCGCCCGCGTCCAGCCGCACCATCCGGTGGGCGCCGAGGAAGGCGACATCGATGACTGTCGCGGCTGCCGGGCCGCCCTGCGGGCCGGTGGCGGGCGCGAGGCGCAGGTCCTCCGGGCGCACGACGACCGTCACCGCGGCCCCGGCGGCCAGGCCGGGCGGGCCGTGCGCCGACCGCCGCCCGAGATGGTCGAGGTCCACCTCGTAGCGCTCACCCGGGGCGGCGCCGACGAGCCGTCCCGCCAGGCGATTGGCGAGCCCGACGAAGCTGGCCACGAACGGCGTAGCGGGCCTCCGGTACACGTCCTCGGGCCGGCCCACCTGCTCAAGCAAGCCGTGGTCCATGACCGCCACGCGGTCCGACATGGAAAAGGCCTCCTCCTGGTCGTGCGTGACGTAGACGAAGGTTACGCCGACTTCCCGCTGCAGATCCTTGAGCTGGACCTGCATCTCCTTTCGGAGTTTGAGGTCGAGGGCGCCGAGCGGCTCGTCAAGAAGCAGCACCTCAGGGCGGTTGACCAGGGCGCGGGCGAGGGCCACCCGCTGCTGCTGGCCGCCAGACAGCTGCCTCGGCTTGGCCCGCTCCCGGCCGTCAAGCTGGGCCAGGCTGATGGCCTCGGCGACACGACGGCGCAGTTCCGCGCGCCGGACGCGGGCCTCGCGCAGCCCGAAGGCGACATTCTCGAAGACGTCGAGGTGCGGGAACAGCGCGTAGCTCTGGAACACCGTGTTGACCGGGCGCCGGTACGGCGGGAGGCCGGTCACCTCCCGCCCGGCGATCTCGATCATCCCCTGCGTGGGCCGCTCGAACCCGGCGATCAGCCGCAGCGTGGTCGTCTTCCCGCAGCCGCTCGGGCCGATGACGGAGAAGAATTCCCCGGCCGCTATGTCGAGGTCGACGGACCGGACGGCGACCAGGTCGCCGAAGCGCTTCTCCACGCCGCTGAGGCGGACCGACGATTCGCCGTTCACTGGCCGTAGAACTCCGCGAGAGCATCCCGGCGGCCGCGACCGACGCTGCCCACCAGCGTGGAGGCCGCAACAGCGACGCCCATGAGCGTCACCGTGAACAGCATCACCATCACCCCGATCGCGTTGATCTCGGGCGTGATCCGGAAGCGGATCATGCCGAAGAGCACGAGCGGGAGCGGCGTGGCCGAGTTGCCGCCGAGGAAGTAGCTGGTGACGACGTCGTCGAAGGAGAACGTGAAGGTGAGCAGGCCGCCAGCGATGATCGCCGGCAGCAGGGCGGCGAACGTCACGCGGCGGAAGGCGCGCCACGGCGTCGCGCCCAGGTCAGCCGCGGCCTCCTCGATCGCCGGGTCGAGGCCGACGAGCCGCGCCTGGATGATCACTGCCGCGTAGGCGGAGTTCCATACCGAGTGTCCGACGATGATCGCGAGGATGCCGAGCGGGAAGCGCGCCTTCAGGAAGAGGAAGAACAGCGCGGTGGCGAAGACTACCTCCGGCAAGATTATGCGCGCGTAGACCATGGCGTCGTAGACGGCGCGCGCGCGGGCCGGTGCACGCCGCCACCAGAGCGCCCCGGACACGGCAATGACCAGCGACACGAGGGTGGAGCCGAGCGCGATCTCGATGGTCGTCGTCAGGCCGGTGCGCACGTTGGGGTCATGCAGCGCCAGCGAGTACCAGTGCACGGTCGCGCCACCCCAGCTGACCATGAGGGAACTCTGGTTGATGGAGTTGACGGCCACGGCGAGGATCGGGATCCACAGAAAGCCGACCACGACCAGCGCGAGCGCGCCGGCAACCGGATGGCGGCGCAGGCTCATGACGCCTCCACGGCCGGCTGGACGCGGCGCAGGGCGAACAGCATGATCATCAGGATGACCATCAGCGAGACCGCGAGCGCCGAGCCGAACGGGTAATCGCCGACGTCCAGGTACTGCCCGACGATGATGTTGCCGACCATCAGCGTCTTGCCGCCGCCCAGGATCTCGGGGATGACGTACTCGCCCATTGCCGGGACGCCGACGATGATGACGCCGGCGATCAGGCCCGGGCGCGCCAGCGGGAACACAACCCGCCTGAACTGCCGCCACGGTCGCGCGCCCAGGTCGGCGGCGGCCGCGTAGAGGTCCGGGCTGATCCGCTCGAGCGCGACATAGATCGGCAGCACCATGAGCGGCAGGTACGAGTAGACCATGCCGACGGCGATCGACCTGGGGCTGTAGAGGATCTGCAGGTGATGGCCGGTGAGCCCGTGCGCCACGCGGTCAGCCGGGCCGTCTATCTGCAGCAGGTTCACCCACGAGTAGGTCCGGACCAGGAAGCTGGTCCAGAACGGGACGATGACTCCGGCCAGCAGCAGGCGCTGGACCCGGGGACGCTGGCTGGAGATAAAGAAGGCCAGCGGGAACCCGAGGAACGCGCAGGCGGCCGTGGTGCCCAGCGACAGCGCGACGGAGCGCAGCAGGGTGCTCAGGTACAGCGCCGAACCGAATGCCGCGTAGTTCGACGCCGTCCAGCCGAAGCTGACGTTGAAGGTGATGAGGTTCTCGGTGCCGAACGAGAATACGGTGACCAGACCGAGCGGGAGGACGAAGAACGCCAGCGTCCATACCGCCGTCGGGACGACCAGCAGGTGACGTAGCCCCGCCGCGTGACCGCTGTCGGCTCTCAGGCCACTGGGCGCGGTCGGAGCCAGCATTACGCTGCCTTGACCTCATTCCAGACCTGTGTCCACAGCGCGGTCGCCGACCCGAGGAAGTGCTCGAACTCAACATTCCCGATGGCCTTCCCCGGCCGGAGAATCGGGCTGGCGGAGATCGACTTCGCAATGAACCGTGTCGCGACCGGCTCCACGTACGCGGTCCCCGTCGTGTTGACGAAGTCGGCGTACTGCTTCGGCTCGAGGGCGAAGTTCATGAACGCCTCGACCAGTGGCAGCACCTTTGACGACTTCAGGGCGATCCAGCCCTCGATATAGGCCACCATGCCCTCGGTCGGGAAGACCCATTCGATCTTCGGCTGCTTCTGCTGGTTGAGGGCGACGTCGTAGTCGTAGTCCATTGCGATGACGGTCGAGCCGTCCTGCAGGCCCTGACCGTAGTTGACGCTCAAGAACGCCTGGAGGTGAGGCTTGATCGCGATCAGCGCGTTCTTGCACGCGGCGAGCTGCGACGGCACGGTCGAGTTCCCCGAGTAGCCGAGGTACCTCAGGGCCGATCCCATGCAGTCGCGGTCCAGGTCGATGAACACGATCTTGCCGGAGAACTTGGGCGCCAGCCGCCAGACATCGTGCCAGCTCGTGATCTTCTCGCCAACGATATCTGGCCGGTAGCCGATGCCGATCTTCCCGTAGTCGGTCGGCATTCCGTGCGGGAACCCCGCGCGGAAGCTCTCGGCCACGTACTTGATGTTGGGGACCTTCGACCAGTCCGGTGGCTCGATGAGCCCGACGTCGACCGCCTGCTGCGTCGCGGACGCGTCGGCGAGGCCAAAATCGAAGTTGCCAGTCTTCAGCTGCTGTACGGTCCCGCTGATGCTGGACGAGGCGTTGGTGATCTGCTTGATGACCGAACCTGGGTGCAGCTTCTGGAAGTCCTGGACGACATGAGCGCCCATCCAGCTCGGATAGTTCGTCATCACCGCCGTGCCGGCCAGGCTAGCTGTCGGGGAGCCAGAGCTGGAGGAGGAATTGCCGCACGCCTCAAGCATTGCCGCCGATGCCGGAATGGTGAGGGCGAGCGCGGCACCCCTGCGCAGCACCTGACGGCGGCTGGGGAGTCTGGCCTGACCGTTCCGCGGGCAATCGCCGGGACGCACCATGAGCACCGCCCCCGTGTCGCTACAAGCAGCTCGCCTGTAAGTCCGGGATAGCCTATCGCTCACGCGATGCTAACACAGCGCCCCCAGACCGTACGGCGCTGGCGGATTCGCCACTGTGACCTCGGCACGCCCTGGGAGTACTTCCGCGGGGCGGCATGCCGCCGCGCTGCGGTCGGATTGTGACCCTGGTGAAGATCTGGTGACGTTCATCCCGGTCGACTCTCTCGGCACCCAGACCTCAGCTGGAGGCAGTATCCGGCGGGGATGCGTGGCTCAACATATGATTCTCGGATCGCCATCCGAGAATGGGGTGCCGGGTGGCGCGAGGAGCCGCTCCCGGCCCCGAGCCGTGGCGAGCTGTTGTCCATCATCGCCGGCGATTAGGGGCGGATTTATGAGAGTCGAAGCAGCCGGAGCGGGCATCGAGTACGAAGTGGCCGGAGAGGGCCGGCCGGTGATCCTGTTGCATGGGTTCCCCGACTCGGGGCGGCTGTGGCGCAACCAGGTCCCGGTCCTGGCCGGCGCCGGGTTCCGGGTCATCGTCCCTGATCTACGCGGCTACGGGCGCTCGGACAAGCCCGAGACCGCAGGTTCGTACTCCTTCCCCTCGCTGGTGGGAGACGTCATGGCCGTCATGAGCGATGCCGGGGCAGAGCGGGCCCACGTCGTCGGCCACGACTGGGGAGCGGCGCTGGGATGGGTATTCGCGTCGCTGGTACCTGACCGGGTCGATCATCTCGCCGTGCTGTCGGTCGGCCACCCCGCGACGTTCAGAAGGACGCTGGAACAGCACGAGAAGTCCTGGTACATGCTCCTGTTCCAGTTCGTCGGCATCGCCGAGCAGTGGCTCAGCGACAACAACTGGGCCAACTTCCGCTCCTGGGGCCGCCACCCTGACTGCGAGGCCGTCATCACCGAGCTGGAGGCCACGAAGTCTCTGACCCCCGCCCTCAACTGGTACCGGGCCAACGTGCCTCCCGAGTCCTGGGTGGCGCCTCCCCTGGCGTTGCCGGCCGTGCAGGCGCCGACCATGGGGATATGGAGCAGCGGTGACATGGCCCTCACCGAGACACAGATGACCGATTCGGCCGAGAACGTGACTGGTCTGTGGCGCTATGAGCGGGTCGAAGGCCCTGGCCACTGGATGCAGCTGGAGGCTCCCGACGTGATCAACCAGCTTCTACTTGACTTCCTCCCTGCTGAGGGCTTCGCCGGCCAGCGGTGATCTACGGCGACCGAGCAGAACTGGGCGATCGGAGCCCATTCAGTACCGCGGGGCGAGTCCTCCGCCGCCGCGCACCGCCTCAGTCTGGCTGCGACTGCGACCCCCTCGTGCGACGGTCTGGCCGGGCGCGCCTAACGCGTTGCACCGGATTGCCTGGACGAAGTTGCGGATGATCATCTCGCCGCAGCTCGTGAGGATCGACTCGGGGTGGAACTGAACGCCTTCGGTCGGCTGAGTGGAGTGCCGCAATGCCATCGGGATCCGCCCCCTGGCCGTGGCGGTGACCGCAAGGAAGGGAGGCAGCGAGCCCTCGTCCACCATCAGCGAGTGGTAGCGGGTCGCCTCGAATGGCTGCGGCAGGCCGGCCAGGAAGCCGCGGCCGTCGTGCGCGATCGCCGACGTCTGGCCGTGCACGGGGCGGGGCGCGGCGACGACCCTGGCCCCGAACGCGGCGGCGATCGCCTGGTGTCCGAGGCAGACGCCCAGCAGCGGCGCCTGGCCGCCGAAGGCCCGCACCACGTCCACGCTGATCCCGGCGTCAGCGGGGGTGCATGGCCCCGGCGAGATCACCACGCCGGCCGGGCCGAACGCGGCGACCTGCTGAGCCGACACCTCGTCGTTGCGTACGACCTCCACGCGGCAGCCGCTGGTGGCGAGCATGTGCGCGAGGTTGTAGGTGAACGAGTCGTAGTTGTCGATCAGGACCGTGACCGGGCCGGCGCGATCCAGCCGCCTTCCCGGCTTAGACGCGGGCGGGAGGCGACCCGGATGGCTCGCGGTGGCGGTTTCGCGGCGGCTGAGCGGCTGCCCGGCGAGGGACGCCGCCATTCGGCCGGCGACCGGGCCCGCCGGCCAGGCCGCCGGGCTGTCGGCGACCGACCGGACGGGCCGGACGCCGTGGACGGCGTTGGTGACGAACACCTCGCTGGCGGCCTGCAGCCGTGCCCTGCTTATCGGCGTCACGCTGACGCCCAGGCCCGCCAGGCCGGCCGCGCGCAGCACGGCATTCCTGGCCACGCCGGGCAGCAGCCGTCCGTCCGCGGGCGGGGTGTGCAGCACCCCGCCGATCACCGCGAAGACGTTCGCCCTGTCGGTCTCCAGCACGTCGCCGTCAGCGTCCTCGATCAGCAACTGCTCGCCGGGCGCCACGGCCATCGAGCGGGCCATGTCCGCCAGCAGCCGCCGGTCGAGCCACTTGTGCGCGCCGAGGCCGCCTCGGATCACCGCCGGCCGCAAGCTCACCTCCGCCGGCGACTGGTCAAGCGGCACGACCTCGACCAGTGCCCGGAGCGGCCCGCCGACAGGCTGCACCGTGATCCGCAGCCGTCCGGACGGGTTCTTGGCGAGCTGAGCCGCCAGGTCGCCGGCGAGGGTCCCTGGCAGGCCCTTGCCGAACAACTGCCGGGCGCTGGCGTCTAGCCGGGCTACGTGGTCCGCCAGGCCGCGCGTGTCCCCATCGGCGACCAGCAGCGACGTGAACACGCCGGCGGCGGGCCGCGGCCGCAGGGACGGCCTGGCCATAGCGCCGCCGCCGGCCCGGGCCCCCGCTGCGGGCAGGCCAGCCTCGCCGCCGAGGCGGCCGCCGATGGCGCGGATCAGCGGGCCCGCCTTGAGCAGGCACTCCAGGAACTCGTCGTCGGCGGCCGAGTCCGCGACGATGCCGCCGCCGCTGCCCAGCCACACCCGTCCCGCGTGGAACTCGAACGTGCGGATGGCGACGTTCAGCTCAAGGCCCGCGACGGGGCTGCGATACCCCACCGCGCCGGTGTAGATCTCCCGCGGCGTCGCCTCGAGCTCATGGATGATCTCCACCGCCCGCACCTTCGGGGCGCCGGTCACCGATCCGGGCGGGAAGGTCGCGCGGATGAGGTCGCCGTCGCCGGCCAGCGCGCCGAGCGTTCCGCGCACATCGGAGACCAGATGCCAGACTCCCGGATGAGGCTCGACGCCCAGCAGGCGCGGGACCTCCACGCTGCCCGCGGCGCAGACCCGGCTGAGGTCATTGCGCATAAGGTCGACGATCATCACGTTCTCGGCGCGGTTCTTGGCCGAGCGCTCCAGCTCGGCGCGCTGCCGCCGGGCCTGCCGCTTGCGCGGCGACCGCCGGTGCGTGCCCTTGATCGGCCGGGACAGGACGGCCCGGCCGTTCCTGCGCAGGAACAGCTCGGGCGACAGGCTGGCCACGGCACCATGGGACATGCGCATGAAGGCGGCGTAGGGCGGCTGCAGGACGGCCACCGCCCGGCAGAACGCGTCCAGCGGATCGCCGTCGAAGCCGGCTTCCAGCCGCAGGCAGATGTTCGCCTGGAAGATGTCGCCCCGCCGGATGTACTCCACGGCCCGGCTGACCGCCGCTTTATGCTCGGCCGCCGACGGTGCCAGCAGAAAGTCCCCGCAGGAGTAGCCGCGAGCCGGCGGCGCGGGGTCGCGCGCCCGGCGGGACAGGTCCTCGAACCGGCGCTCCAGGGCCTCTTCCCGGCCGGTTGTCCAGAGCGCCTCGAACAACCACTGCCCGGTTGACTGGTCGCGGCGCAGGACATGGTCGTAATAGCCAAACCACCACGCGGGCAGCTGCCCGGGGCCGCCAGCTGCGGGCGGCACCGGCAGGACCTCGCCGCCGAAGCCGAAGCCCAGGTAGCCGATCCAGCCGCCGCCGAAGGCGGGAAAGGCGGGATCCGCAAGCCCCGCTCCCACCTGCCAGGCGTGGTCAGCGTGGCCGCCCGTGCCGCCGCTGGCCCCGCCGCCCGGGGTGCAGGGCGAGTCAAGGACATCCCCGAGGGGCTGGGGCGGGCTGCGCACCAGCGCAGGCTCAGAGCTGATCACGTCGGCGCCATCGGCCCAGGCCCCGATGAGCGCGATCGGGTGCGCATCCGACCGCACCAGCCTCAGAACGTCGACCGGAGCGAGGTCCCAGCCCAGCGGGCGACGCACCACCCGAGGAGCCGAGCTGAGCTGCACGTTGCCTCCGAAGCAGCGAACCACGATGTCCCGCCAGTGAATCAGCCAGCATCAACCGGCCGCAGGCCGGCGCCGAAGTCAACCCGGCGGACAACTACCTCGCCGCGTCACCGGCGATCGAGGACAAGCGTCTGCGCCGCCGCTGACCGACTCCGCAGACAACACCGCGCCGCGGAATCCCCGTCTTTAGGGCACGATCACCAGGGGCACCGGTGAGTGGCGGGCCAGGCTCACGGCGACCGAACCGACCACGCGGTGCATGGCATGGGACGAACTCCCGGCCACGATCGCCACACTCCCGCTGACGTGGGCATCGCGGATGTCCTTGGCCACCGCAATCAGCTCGTCCGCGATCATGCCCTGGCGCCGCACGAACCCCCAGCCCTGGTCGCGGCCGCGCAGCCGCTCGCCGGCCTCGGCACGAAGCTCCTGCTCGACCTCGTCGAAGTTGATTTCTATTTCGGCCAGGGCAGCGGCGGACACCATGCCCATGTCGGGTATGTGAGCCACGTACACCACGTCGATCCGGCCCGTCCGGCCCTGCAGCAGACTGACCGCTGCGTCGAGCGCCCGGCTGGCGGGCGCAGACCCGTCATACCCGACGACGAGGTACAGATCCCCGGTGGGCAGTGTGGCAGTGCTCATGGAGGTCAAGGCTAATCCCGGTGCCCTAGCGTGGCGTCCCCGATACCCGGCTCACGCAGCGGCTGGACCATAGGAGGTATCGCCGGGCTGCTGATCGTGGCGCGCGTGGTGCAGGGCGCGGGCGGCGCCGTGGTGGTGCCGCTCACCCTGACCCTGATCAGCGACGCCTTCCCGGCCGAGAAGCGTGAACAGCGATCGGGATCTGGGGCGGAATCACCGGCCTCGGGGTAGCCGCAGGCCCGGTCGGCGGCGGCGCGATCGTGCAGGGTATCTCCTGGCAGTGGATCTTCTGGCTGAATGTCCCCATCGGGCTCATCGCGGCGGCGCTGTCCGCGTCACGGCTGCGCGAGAGCCGCGGCCCCCGGCCGCAGCTGGACATCATCGGCCTGATCCTGGCCGGGGCCGGGCTGTTCGCGCTGACCTGGGCACCGGTCCGGGCACCGTCGGCCGGCTGGGGCAGCGCCGAGGTGACCGGGACGCTTACGGCGGGAGTCCTGCTAGTGGCCGGGTTCCTGGCCTGGGAACCGCGGGCCCGGTATCCGATGCTGCCGCTGGCCTACTTCCGCCGGCGCGCGTTCTCGACCGCTAACGGGGTGATCTTCTTCCAGTTCATCTCGCTCATCGGGTCGCTGTTCTTCATCACCCAGCTGTTCCAGGTCGGGCTTGGCTACTCTCCGCTGGGCGCTGGGCTGCGGATCCTGGTCTAGATGGCCATGCCCATGCTAGTGGCACCCGTCGCCGGCGCGCTCGCCGATAAGATCGGCAATAAGCCGTTCATGCTGCTAGGGCTGGTACTGCAGGCGGCGGGACTGGGCTGGCTGGCGTTCGTAGCCGGGCCTGAGGTGAGCTACGTCACCCTGGTCGCGCCGCTGATCATCGCGGGCGTGGGCATCGCGATGTGCTTCCCCACCGTCGCCAACGCCGTGACCGCCTCCGTCCCGCCGGCCGACGTCGGCGTGGCGGCCGGCACCAACAACGCGCTGAACGCCCTGGGTGGCGTGTTTGGCATCGCGATCCTTGCCGCGGTCTTCGCCGCCCACGGCAGCTACGCCTCGCCGGCAACGTTCATCAGCGGCTTCAAGCCAGCCGAATGGGTCGCAGCCGCGGTCGCCGCCACCGGAGTGATAGCAGCCGCACTCGCCCCGTCCAAATCGGCGCTCATACACCCGGCCTCCCCAGTGCCAGAGCTGGTCACCGCATCGAGTCCCTCTCAGCGATCCGGATGACTGTGGCAGGCTCAGGTCGCGGCCGTGCAGCCGCGGTGGCTTACGATCAGCGCCCTCAAGCGTTGGCATGCTGGGATCAGTTCGCTGGCTGGCAGCGGCCGGGCGGCTTGCTGTGTCGGGTTCATTGGGGGCGCCAGCGGGTTGGGCTGAATGATTCGCCGGTCGGAAACCCGAGGACTTTGGTGGGCGTCACCTGGTAGACCTCATATGGTGGCGGGCCGGCGGTTGGGGCTCCCTCGGTGTCGTGGAAGGCGCCGTCGCGTGCTGTCGCGGGCCAGCTGTACTTGGTCGCGTAGGCGTCTGCCACGAGCTGGAGCCTGGCTGCGTCGTGGACTCTCTCGGCCTTGCCTTCGACCACCAGGTCGATCCGGTCGACGGAGACGGTGATAGTGACCTGCGGATTGCTTGCGAGATGGCGTGTCTTTCTGGTGGTCGGGCCCGAAACAAAGTGCAAGCGGCCGTCCACCCACACGCCCAGGACAGGCCTGACGTGTGGGGCGCCGCTCGGGCGAGTTGTCGCCAGCCAGTAGGTGTCGTGAGCGTCGTGGAGACGCCTGCGCGCTTCTGCCCATGGTGTCGGTGCATCGTAGGTTTCGAAGGTGGTGGCGATCAGTTCGGCCTCTGGTTGTTTCTCGGCCATGTCGTGTCCTTCTGTTGGCCAGGGCCTGACGGCGCGTCAGCCGAATGTGTGTGCCTGGGCGTGTTCGTGGTCGATCAGGAAGACGACCCGGCCGGTGCGGAGCGGGTACGGCTTGCCGGTGTATTTGTAGGAGATCCGGTCGATAATGGTCCAGGCTTCGTCGCCGTCGATCATCTGGGCGACGCGGCCGCGGATCATCGTCATGGTGAAGGGGTTGTCGTGAGCGGTGATCGAGATCGCCACGCGCGGGTCCCGGTCGAGGTTCCGGGCCTTGCGTGAGCCCGGCCCGGTGAGGAAGGCGATCCGGTTGTCTTCCAGCCCGATCCACACCGGGACGCTGTGCGGGGCCCCGTCTGGGAGCAGGGTGGCGATGTGGGCGTAGTTGGGGCCGTCGAGCAGGGTGCGGACGGCCTCGGGGAGCTCGGTCATGGCCTTCTCCTGTGAGTGAGAATCCGGACGGTCACGGTTGCCGTTTTCAAAGATCGATAAATGCGCCGCAGGTGGAGCTGCCGCATGCGGCCATGAATCCGCCGAGGTCGGCAGCGGGAGTGGGCTCGACGGTGATGGAGGGCGTCTATGGGTAGTACTGCCGGGCGCCGTGAGACTCATCGGTGACCATCGACTGGTCCGATGGCTGCCTTGGCCGTCCGAGTAACATCGCCGGCATGGGGGCCCTCTCCGTAAGCGCGACCGCTGAGGAGCGAGAGCTTCTTGATGCTGCACGCGGAGGCGATGAGGACGCTTTTCGCCGACTGGTCGAGCCCCACCACACCGAGCTCTATGCCCACTGCTACCGCATGCTAGGCGCGCTCCACGACGCGGAAGACGCCCTCCAGGACACGTTGCTGCGCGCCTGGCGCGGCCTGCCGGGATTCGATGACCGAAGACCGCCTCGCCCCTGGTTCTACAGGATCGCAACCAACGCCTGCCTGGACGCCATCGCACGACGGCCGAGCCGCATGTTGCCGGTCGATTACGGGCCGCCCGTCAGCCCGGGTAACGGCGACGTGGGGGAGCCACACGCCGAGTTGCCTTGGATCGAGCCCTACCCGGACGGGCAACTCAGCGTCCAGGACGGCTACGCGTCGCCCGAGGCGCGCTATGAGCACCGCGAGGCCTTGGAACTCGCGTTCATCGCAGCGCTCCAGCACCTGTCCGGCCGGCAGCGTGCCGTGCTCATTCTGCGGGAGGTACTCGGCTTCTCGGCCAAGGAGGTGGCCCAGGCGCTGGATTCCACCCCGGCCTCCGTCAACAGCGCCCTGCAACGCGCACGCAGGGCGATCCGTGACCGGCTCCCCGAGCACAGCCAGCAGGCCACCCTGCGATTGCTCGGCGACAAGCGCGTCCGCGATCTGGTGGACCGATTTGTCGATGCGTTCGAAAGCGGAGATGTCGACACGATTGTCGCCATGTTGGCTGAGCACGCCAAGTTTGCGATGCCACCCTATGCGAGCTGGTATCGCGGCTCCGACGCGATCGCTGACTGCTGGCTCGTGCCCCGCGGGCCAGCATGCCGGTTGCGCTACGTTCCCACCCGCGCGAACGGGCAGCTAGCGTTCGGCGCATATCGGCTAGACCCGGAGAAGGGAAACTATCTCCCGGTCGCGCTCGATGTGATCACTCTGGCCGGCCTGAGGATCACCGACATCACGGCGTTTCGCACGCCAGTGATCTTTCCGCTCTTCGGGCTGCCAGGAAAGCTCGATCCCTAGCGATCCTTTCGTCGCTAGATTCTGACGGCGGTCCTGGGTCTTGGTGCGATATTTGGGGCCGGGGTTGGTGGGGTGTTACGCGGCGGCAGGTGGGGGAAGCCGGGCGTCGGCAAGGCGCTGGCCCTATACAGGTTTCGATGACCCGCAGCGCGGACCTGAGCTTGGGCGGGTGCTGGGGCTGTGCGGTAGCCCCGATTCCAGCCACCCGGTCCCCAGCGGGGAGCCTCACCTACAGCCCGCGCGGCATCAGACGCCGCCGCCCCGGCGAGGAAGAGACGCACTGCGTCCGAGAAAGGCGACCTGACAACCGGCAGCCGGCCCGGCCGGTGGCCAAGGAGGGAAAGGCAAGTGATGGCAGCGCACAGCTTCGACCTTGTGATCGTCGGTGCCGGCAGCGGGAACATGCTGCCAGCCGGCCAGTTCGCCGGATGGCGGATCGCCGTGGTGGAAGCCGACCGCTTCGGCGGCACCTGCCTTAACCGCGGGTGCATCCCCTCCAAGATGCTCGTGCACACGGCGGACATCGCCCAGGCGATCCGCCACGCCGACCGTTTCGGGATCAGCGCGCAATGGGCCGGGGCGGACTGGCCGGCGATCCGCGACCGGGTTTTCGGCCGCATCGACCCGCTCCACGACCGGGCCGTTGCCCACCGCCGGGCGAGCGGCCTCGACGTGTTCATCGGCGAGGCCCGTTTCGTGGCCCCGAAGATCTTGCGGGTGGGCGAGGATGACCTTCGCGCCGATCGCTTCGTGCTGGCGACGGGCTCGCGGCCGCACATCCCGCCGATCCCGGGCCTGGCCGAGATCCCCTACTTCACCTCGGACACCATCATGCGGCTCAACACGCTGCCGGCGTCGATGGCGGTGCTGGGCGGCGGGTACATCGCGGCCGAGATGAGCCACATCTTCGGATCGCTGGGCACCACGGTGACCATCGTCGAGCGCGGCCAGCACCTGCTCTCCCGCCACGACACCGACATCCGGGCACGCTTCACCGAGCACTACCGCCGACGCTTCGACCTGAGGCTGAGCTCGACCATCGACCGGGTGTCAGCCGTCGGCACCGGAGTCCGCCTGGACCTCGCGACGCCGTCAGGAGCCCAGCGGGTCGAGTCTGAGATCCTCCTGGTGGCGACCGGCAGGAGGCCGAACAGCGACCGCCTCAACCTCACTGCGGCGGGAATCGAGGTCGATGCCCACGGGCACGTCCGCACCGACGACACCTGCCAGACCAGTGTCCCGGGGATCTGGGCGCTCGGCGACCTCGCGAACCACTTCCAGCTCAAGCACATGGCCAACGCCGAGGCGCGGGTCGTCTGGCACAACGTCGCACACCCCGGCCAGCCCCGCAGGGCTGCCTTCCCGGTCGTGCCGTCGGCGGTGTTCGCCGATCCGCAGGCCGCCTCCGCAGGCGCCACCGAGCAGGACCTGCAAGCACAGGGACGGCGCTACATAGCCGCCACCCGCCCGTACAGCGACACCGCCTACGGCTGGGCACTCGGGGACACGACAAGCTTCGTGAAGATCCTCGCCGACCCCGGCACTCACCTGCTCCTCGGAGCCCACATCATCGGCCCGCAAGCCTCAACCCTCATCCAGCCGCTCATCCAGGCAATATGCCTGCAGAACACCGTCGACGAGGTAGCCTGCGGCGTTCTCTACATCCATCCAGCGCTCACCGAGGTCGTCGAGCAGGCATTGCTCGACCTATGAGGCTGATCAGTCGCCGTCCCAGCCTGGCGCCCGGGGCGCCACCTGTCACCCGATGGAATCTGCGG
This sequence comes from Streptosporangiaceae bacterium, assembly GCA_035299845.1. Lineage (GTDB taxonomy): Bacteria > Actinomycetota > Actinomycetes > Streptosporangiales > Streptosporangiaceae > Palsa-506. The sequence goes on along the minus strand of DATGVY010000616.1, from coordinate 1,720 downwards.
TGAACAGGCGGCGTCACCAGGACCGCCGCTGGGCGTGTCTGCACCGGTCTGTGTCGCCACAGAACAGGACAGGAGTAGGATCTGGCCACATTCCCAGAGCCAGGAGCCGATGATGGCCAAGGTGCTGTGCGTGCTGTATGACGATCCGGTCGATGGGTACCCGGCGTCCTACGCCCGAGATCAGATCCCGGAGATTGACGCGTATCCGGGCGGCCAGACGACGCCGAGCCCGCACGGCATCGACTTCACCCCGGGCGAGCTGCTGGGCAGCGTGTCGGGCGAGCTGGGCCTGCGGGCCTTCCTGGAGGCCGCCGGTCATACCCTGGTGGTCACCTCTGATAAGGACGGCCCGGACTCGGTCTTTGAGCGGGAGCTGGCCGACGCCGACATCGTGATCTCCCAGCCGTTCTGGCCTGCCTACCTGACCAGGGAGCGGATCGCCAAGGCGAGGAACCTGAAGCTGGCGATCACGGCCGGGATCGGGTCGGATCACTATGACCTGCAGGCCGCCAGCGAAGCCGGGCTGACCATCGCCGAGATCACCTACTCCAACAGCATCAGCGTTTCCGAGCACGTGGTGATGATGATCTTGTCGCTGGTGCGCAACTACATTCCCTCCTACCAGTGGGTGGTCAGGGGCGGCTGGAACATCGCCGACTGCGTGCAGCGGTCCTATGACCTGGAGGGGATGGCGGTCGGCACGGTCGCTGCCGGGCGGATCGGGTCCGCGGTGCTCCGGCGGCTCAGGCCCTTCGACGTGAAGCTGCACTACACCGACCTGCACCGGCTGCCCGGCGAGGTCGAGCGCGAGCTGGGGGTCACGTTCTACCAGAGCGCGGCGGAGATGGTGCCGCACTGTGACGTGGTGACGATCAACGCCCCGCTGTACCCCGGAACTGAGGGCCTGTTCAACGACGACCTGATCGCGACCATGAAACGCGGCGCCTACATCGTCAACACCGCCCGCGGCAAGATCTGCGACCGCGACGCGATCGCCCGGGCGCTGGAAAGCGGGCAGCTGGCGGGCTACGCCGGTGATGTCTGGTTCCCCCAGCCCGCGCCGCGAGATCACCCCTGGCGCTCGATGCCGCACCACGGCATGACCCCGCACATCTCGGGCTCGTCGCTGTCGGCACAGGCACGCTATGCCGCGGGCACCCGCGAGATCCTGGAATGCTGGTTCGAGAACCGGCCGATCCGCGAGGAGTACCTGATCGTCCAGGGCGGCCAGCTGGCCGGCGCGGGCGCGCACTCCTACCAGCCCGGCGACGCGACAGGCGGCTCCGAGGAAGCCGCCCGCTACAAGACGTGAGCCACCTTGCAGTTGCCGCCCCGGGACTAGGGCAGGCCTGGCCAGGTCAGCGCCCGTGCCGGCGATCCTGGCCGGCGAGCGCCTGCCGTGCTCTGCACGGGACATGCTCAGGCGGCCGGGGAAGGCGCGTTCGTGAGGCTGCTCCCGGTGCGCGGTAGCCCGGGCCGGTCAGGTGGCGCTGAGCTCGCCGGGGACGTCGGCAACGGCTTGCTGAGGCTGCCGTCCAGCGCCGGCGAGCCTGTCCGCGACACGTTCCAGCCAGGATCCGGCCAGCAGCGAGGTCACCACGCAGAGCATCACGAGACTGACGAAGAACGTCTGGTTGATGATGCCCGCCGCGTAGGCGGCCGTGGCGAGCACGATGCCCGGCCCGCCGCGGGCGTTCATCGCGATCGCCAGTCTCGCCGA
>DATGVY010000615.1:0-6844 GCA_035299845.1 Streptosporangiaceae bacterium | reverse complement strand
CCACCGGCACCGAGGCGGCAGGCGGCAGCGCGACCCGCGCGTCTCCGCCGGGATCGGCGGGGCTGAACTCAAGCCAGCTGACCTTCCCGGCCGGCCTCGGCTCCGCGTCGACACCCCCGGCCCAGATCCCGTCGCTCCGGTAGCCGCCCTGGAAGTCGAGGCGGTAGGAGTGACCGGTGTCGTCGGTCATCGACACCTCGGATATCGCATGCGCGAAGCGCCTGTCAGGGGGGTGCTGCCGGGCCACCGCCCGCAGCCGCAGCCGAAGGCCCGCCGGGGTGAGCGTCACCCAGTCGGGATACACATCGGCGGAGTCCAGCGGGCAGCGCACTCGGCCGGCGGCCGCCGACAGCGGGATATGAGCCAGGTCATCGCTCCCGGCAACCCGGGAGCCCCAGTAGCCGTGAGCACCAGGACGTACCGTCAGCTCGAATCCGCGGATCTCGAAGCCATTGCCCTCAAGCGCCGACTTGTGCTCCGCGAGGATCGCCTCGGCCCGGTTCTCCGGCAGCAGGCCGAGCATCACGAACGCGTTCGCGACCGCCTGCAGGCCAATCGACACGGGCGCCAGCGGGCGACCCAGCACGGCATCTTCAAGCGCTTCTCCGGTCAGCAAGCGAAGGTGACTTTCAGGATCAGCGCCCGCGTGCACCATGGGAGCAGTGTAGGCACCAGGAAACGAGCACCCGGCCCGCCAGGCTCCCGGCTATCCGCTGCCGGCCGGGCGTTCCAGGGGACCCCCGCCGGTCCCCGCGTCCAATGCGCTGGGAGGTGCGAGGCAATGAAGATCCGCCATCTCGCCGTGGTGATCGGCCTGAGCGCCAGCCTGGCCGCCTGCGCCATCTCGCCGCCGCCGCACGCCGCCGCCGCCGCGCCGCATCCGCCGGGCCAAGGCTCGCATCCCGCCGCCGGCTGCCCGCTGGGACGCCCGCTGCCGCCCGGCGAGGGAATCGCGATTGACTACGTGGACTTCATCCGGCTGGCCGGACGCTCGTACCTGGGTGAACCCGGCCCCATCAGGCGGTCCCAGCTCAGCCGGGTGATCTCGCACATCAGATGCTCCCTCACCGCCGAGGAAAACGGGCACAGGGGGTCGCCGCCGATCGTGAATGGCACCGCGTCGTTCCTGCGGGCCGGCGCCGCCGTCTACAAGATCCGAGGCTATGCCCCCGGCTGCCGGGTGGCGGCGTATCTGCACGGCAAGCTGCATGTCTACCTGGCCCAGCGCACCGCGCACGGTAGTCATGAACCCGTGCCATGTGCCCCGCGCCGGGACCCGGCCGGAAAGGCCGCGGGCAACGGCTGAGGACCGCCGGCTGGCACAAGATTTTTAACGGATGGCCGGGCGCCGGTCACATCCTGGCTGAGCGGCCCAGCCATGCTGAGCGCGAAGGACCGCCGCTGGCTCGACCCGCCGGCGGACTGGGCAGCCGAGTTCGAGGCTGACCTGAACGACCTGCAGCGCCTCATCGAGATGGCCACCCGCCAGCCGGGCCCGGCGGCATCCCGGCAAGATCCGGGCCAGCGGTGCATGATTCCGGTATGGGCGATCGGGTGGCATTGCGACCGGTCCGCGAGGACGACCTGCCTATCCTGGAGGCGCTGACCTGGGATCCGGAAACGGCGGGCGAGTACGCGCGGTTCGGCTGGTTCACCCCCCGACTATGGCGGCGGGGGTGGGCCGAGAACGAGCTGCTCGGCGAGGACGGCGGGGCGCTGATGGTCGTCCTCGGCAATGAACGCCTGGGCTTCGTGAACTGGCGGCGCCGGCCGACCACTCCGGCTGCGTACTGCTGGATGCTGGGCATCGCCATGCTGCCGGAAGCCCGTGGCCATGGGCACGGCACGGAGGCACAGCGCCTGCTGGCGCGCTATCTGTTCGCGCACACGACGGTCCACCGGCTTGAGGCGGCCACCGAGGTGGACAACATCGCCGAGTGCAGGGCCCTGGAGAAGGCCGGATTCACCAGCGAGGGAGTGATGCGCGGCATCGGCTGGCGGGACGGCGCGTGGCGCGACGGGGTGACTTACAGCCTGCTCCGCACCGACCCGCGCGCCTGACAGCCGGTGCCGGATCACGTCGCTGGCGACGCCAGACATCGCGAGGCGAGCCGGCGACACCGGGCAGCAGCGTGCAATGATCACCGCAGTGACATGCAGCCGGAGGGCTGGCGGGCGGCCTTCAGGCAGTTCCAGCTCAGGGTTGGCCAGCTGCCCCCGGACCGGCCGGAATGATGACCGTCCTGCTGGACCCCGCTAAGATCCTCGCGCCCGGGCCGCACCTTGACCTGATGAAGCGGCTGCCGGTCGGGGTGAGCTTCCCGGCGTCACGGCCGCAGACAGCCCGCCCGTCGGCGGCCTGCGCGGGCAGCACGGCCCGCCTGCTGACCTCCGTTAAATCCCCTGTTCTGAAAGCGGATGATGACAGTCTGTTCGTCAACGATTTCCTCGGCACCGCGCCTGAAGCCAGCATCCATCGTGGCGTGACGATACGCCACGTCGTCCCGTTCCCGCCATAACCCGGATGGGACACCGGCGGCATCGAGCCCGGCATCACAACTGCCCTCTCGGCCAGGCCGGGCCTGGTGTCACGGGGCGGTGCGGTGTTACGTCTCAGAGGACGATCACATCGACACAGTCGTGCAGAGGAGTCGTCATGCGAGTGTTTGTTGCCGGCGCGACCGGCGCGATCGGCCAGCGGCTGGTGCCTCGCCTGGTCGCGGCCGGTCATCAGGTAGTGGCCACGACCCGCAGCCCGGGCAAGGCCGACGGTCTGCGGGCGCTCGGCGCGGAGCCCGCGGTCGTGGACGGGCTGGACGCGATGGCCGTCGGGGAAGCCGTCGGCCGCGCCGAGCCGGAGATCGTTATCCACCAGATGACCCAGCTGGCCGGGATGAAGAACCTCCGCCGTTTTGACCGCGAATTCGAGGTCACCAACCGGCTGCGTACCCAGGGCACCGATCACCTGCTGGCGGCAGCCAGCGCGGCCGGAGCGCGGCGGTTCATCGCGCAGAGCTACGCCGGCTGGAACAACAGCCGCGCCGACGGTCCGGTGAAGACCGAGGATGACCCGCTGGACGCCGATCCGCCTGCCGCGCAGCGACAGACGGCCGCGGCGATCCGGTACCTGGAGGAGTCGGTGACCGCGGCGTCGCCGGTAGAGGGGATCGTGCTTCGCTACGGCTCGTTCTACGGGCCGGGGGCATCGGAGGAGTTCTTCGGGCTCGTCCGCAAGCGCAGGATGCCAGTAGCCGGCGACGGCGACGGTGTCTGGTCCTTCATCCATGTCGACGACGCTGCCGCCGCCACCGTTGCCGCGCTCGATCATGGCCGCCGGGGCGTCTACAACATCGTCGACGACGAGCCGGCGAAGGTGGCCGACTGGCTGCCCTATCTCGCCGAGGTGCTCGGCGCCAAGCCGCCAATGCACATCCCCGTCTGGCTGGCCCGGCTGGCGGCCGGCGAAGTAGGCGTATCGGTGCTGACCAAGATCCGCGGTTCGTCCAACGCCAAGGCCAAGGCGGAGCTTGGCTGGACACCGGCCTGGGCCAGCTGGCGGCAGGGCTTCCTGCAGAGCGCCGCCGCCGCTCCGGCCAGGCCCGATCAGGCCCGCAGCGGATCGGTACGCTCGGCACAGTGAGCGTTACCGAGGTATTCGAGGACCTGCGCCCGCTGATGTTCTCGATCGCCTACCGGATGCTGGGCAGCGTCGCCGACGCCGAGGACACGGTCCAGGAGGCGTTCCTGCGCTACCACCGGGTAGTGGCGGACGGCAGGCAGATCGAATCGCCGAAGGCGTTCCTCTCCTCGGTCACTACCCGGCTGAGCATCGACCAGTTGCGATCAGCCCGCAGCCGCCGCGAGGCCTACATCGGCCCCTGGCTGCCCGAGCCGGTGCTGACGGATCCGGCGGCGCCCCGCCCGGCGGCGCCGGATCCGGCCGCGCACGCGGAGGACACCGACTCGCTGTCCATGGCGTTCCTGCTGCTGCTCGAACGGCTCAGTCCCACCGAGCGCGCCGTGTTCCTGTTGCACGACGTCTTCGACTACGGCTACGACGAGATCGCCGGCATCGTCGGCAAGAGCCAGGACAACTGCCGTCAGCTTGCCCGGCGGGCGCGGCGGCACGTGGTCGAGCACAAGCCCCGGTTCGACGCGTCCCGCCGGGAGCGCGAGGAGCTTGCCGCGCGGTTCTTCGCCGCCATGGGCGAGGGCGACATGTCGGGCCTTGTCGACCTGCTGGCCGCCGACGTCGTCGTCTACGGCGACAGCGGCGGGACGCGCCCGTCGTGGCCGCGCCCGATCGTGGGGCGCGACAACGTCGTCCGGCTCGTCGCGGGCATCAGCGGGCAGGTCCGCGAGCTTGGTGTCACCCTGCGCCGGGCCGAGATCAACGGGCAGCCCGGCGCGCTGTTCTACGATTCCAGCGGCCTGCTGGTCAGCGTGCTGTGCCTGGATATCGTCGACGGCGTCGTGCAGGCCGTCCGCTCCGTCATCAACCCGGACAAGCTGCAGCACCTGGGCCCGCTCTCGGACTTCCGCAGCCAGCCCCGCCATCCGCGCGCTTCGGGAACCGGCGAATAGTGCTTAAAACCGGCATCTGGCACCCGCAGCTTTGGCCTTCGCCAGCGTCCCTTCCATGATCACGGAAACAAAGGGGGCCCAGGGCCCGCCAAAGTTTCCGTGATCATGGAAGGAGATTCCGGTGCCGCCGCGGGGACAGCCGGCGATCAGGACAGGTTCTTGCGGAAGATCACGCCGTGCCGCAGGTAGCCCATCCGGTCCTCATAGAACGGCACCGACAGCGGACTGCGAATGTTCGTGTCCAGGGCAACCAGCGCCGCGCCGTGCTCTCTCCCCCACCGCTCGACCGCTTTCATCAGCGCGGTGCCGACCCCCGTGCGCCGGTAACGCCCGGCGACCACCAGCGCATTGACGTAGACACGCACCACGGCGGCCGCACTGACCAGCTGGAAGCGGGCGTCAGGCAGCGGGGCCTCGAGCGTGGCCACGACGAGCCCGGCCACCTGGCCGGCCACCGTGGCGACAAGCCGCAGCACGGGCGGGCCGTCGCCGGCGCGGGCTTGCTCGAACCATTCGGCCAGGCCAGCCTCCGCGGGCAGCTGGAAGTTCTCCGGGTCCCTGTCGACGTAATAGCGGGCCGCATCGAGCCACGCACGGGCGCAGCCCTCCCCGTCGCCCGCCCGGAACGCGCGAACTTCCACTTCAGCAGCCACCGCAGAGCACCCTTCATCCTGAGCCTCACCGACAGGGTGTCCCTGGAACCTGATACCCCGTAGCAGGCGACGGGCCCGCCCCGTAGCATCAGCGTCATGGGATTCCCTTGACTGTGACCTAGCCCTGCGGCACGTGGCCCGCCTTCCCTGTCTGACCTGGCCGGTTGGACGAGGAAGGGCGACACGTGACACACATGAGATTCCGGTCCCGGCCAGCGCTGGCCGGGACGTCGGTACTTGCCGCGGCACTAGCCGTCGAGCTTGCCGACGAGCTAGTCGACGGCACCAAGGGCGCGGCGTTCCCGCTCATCCGGCATAGCCTCGCGCTGAGTTACGGGCAGATTGGCCTGCTCGCGTCGGTTCCGCTGCTGCTGGGATGCCTGCTGGAGCTCCCCCTCGGAGTGCTGGCCGGGCATGGCCGGCGACAGCGCATAGCCGTGCTGGCCGGCGGCCTGGTGTTCATTGCCTCGCTGCTGGCTGCCGCGACGGCACACTCGTTCACCGCGCTGCTCGCCGCCTTCGTGGTGTTCTTCCCCGCCTCAGGGGCGTTCGTCAGCCTGACCCAGTCCGGCCTGATGGACTGCGATCCCGGCCGGCAGGAACAGCACATGGCCCGCTGGAACCTGGCCGGATCCGCTGGCGCGGTCACTGGCCCGGTCCTGCTCATCGTGGTACTGGCAGGCGGGGGCGGCTGGCGGACCGCGTACCTCGTGCTGGCCGGCTGTGCTGCGCTTGCCTGGCTCGGCGTGGCCCGCTGGGGCCCGCATCCGCTAGCGGCGCCGGCCGCTGGCGGCACCGGCGATCCGGGCGGGAAAAGCGATCCTGACCCGGACGGCGATCCAGGCCCGGACGGCGATCCAGGCCGGGACGGCGATCCAGGCCGGGACGGTGCCGCGCGGCGGGTGCGCAGGGCACTGAGGCAGGACGGGGTAGTCCGATGGCTTCTCCTGCTCGAGGTAGCTGACCTGCTGCTTGATGTGCTGACCGGGTTCCTTGCCGTCTACCTCGTGGACGTCGTGCACACCACCCCCGCCGAGGCGGCGCTCGGCGTGGCCGTCCGGCTGGTGGCCGGGCTGGCCGGGGACGCCGCGCTCGTCCGCGTCCTGGAACGGACGGCCGGACGCAGGGTGCTGATGGCCAGTTCGGCAGCGGCGGCCGTGCTGTACCCGGGCTTCCTGCTGGTCCCCGGGTTCTGGCCGAAGCTGGTCGTGCTGGCCGGGCTGAGCATCGCCACCGCACCCTGGTATCCGGTGCTGCAGGCCAGCCTCTACGGCAGCCTGCCCGGCCAGAGCGGCGTCGCGGTGACCCTGGCCAGCGCCGCCGGGCTGGCCGGCGGCATCGGCCCGCTGGCCGCCGGATTCCTGGCCGAGCGCTTCGGGCTGGCCTGGGCAATGGCCGGGCTCGCCGTCGCCCCGCTGTGCCTGCTCGCCGGCTTGCGCCAGCGCCGGAACGGAGCTCGCACCCGTGACGGCATTCGCAACCGTGACGGCACTCGCTGACCGGAAAATACCCGCCCCGGCGGGGCACGGTGTGGCATCATCGCAGGTACTAGCCCTGAACGGCCCGCCGTGCCGCCACCTCGAGACACGGAAGATCACGGGTTCGGG
>DATGVY010000614.1:0-4555 GCA_035299845.1 Streptosporangiaceae bacterium | reverse complement strand
TGTGGAAGTCCTACTTCTCGCCGTTCACGAGCAGCGGGCCGGTCTTTTGGGGCCTGATGGTGTTCATCGCCGTCTTGGCGCTCACTGTGATCGTCCTGGTCTACCTGCGCGCCCGCGGGCAGGAGGACTGGATGCGCAAGGCCCAGCTGGTATTCGAGCAGTCGGGCGGGGGTCACTAGGAGAGGAGCGGTGGACGGGCGGCGGCACGGCCGGGTGCCGTGTTCAGGCAATGCATGAAACCGTACGCACCGCCGGTGCGGGCTGTGCCCGGGCGTCATCAGCGGCCGCCGGCGTCGAAGGCCCTGCCGAAGGAGCGCACCCGGTCCGGCCGCGCCAGCATCAGCCCGGCCATGATCACCAGGCCGGCCGCCAGCCAGGCCAGGGCGATCCAGAGCGAGTAGCTAATCGGCGGCGGCGGCCGGGGGATGATCGACGCGTAGATCGTGTAACCGCAGATGGCCACGGCAACTAGCGGCAGCAGGATGTCGAGCAGCACGTTGTAGGACTCGCCCGGCTGGTGGCGGACCTGCCAGAAGAAGATCATGCCGGCGATCGCGACGAGGGCATAGACAAGCAGGATCCCGAGCGATGCCGTCGTGGCCATCAGCGCGAAATAAATGATCACGCCGTAGTGGCGGCCCAGCGTCGCCCCGAGCGCGAGCGTCAGCGCGACCGACGCGCCGATGCCCACGTACGGGCTGCGGAAGCGCGGCGTCGTGGCGGCGAAGGCGCTCGGCAGGCCCCGGTCCCTGCCCATGGCGAACAGGGTCCGCGCGGTCAGGTGCACGCCGGCCAGCGCCGCCACGAAGGCGTCGATGACCACGACGACATCGACCAGCGTGCTGAACCAGTGCCCGACGTACCGGTCGGACAGGGTGGCCAGCGCCGTCGGGTCCGCTGCCCACCGGCCAGCGCCTGCCACCCCGTAGCCGACCGCCTGAGCCCAGGTGACGAAGACGAAGTACACCGTCGCCACGAGCACCGTGCCGAGAATGGCGCGCGGGATGACGCGCCTGGGCGCCGCAGCCTCCTCGCCGAGCACCGCGGCCGCCTCGAAGCCAATGAACCCGGTGAAGGCCAGGACCACGGCGAGGAACAGCCCGTGCGTGCTCGGTGAGAGGCGCGGGTCGAACGGCCGCGCGGAGAGGCCGTGCGCCCCGCCCTTGGCCACGATGGCCAGCGACAGGGCGACAATCGTGAGCACTCCGATCACGGCGAACAGCAGCTGCACGCGGGTGGAGACCCTGATGTCGGCCAGGGCGATCAGCAGGATCATCGCGAGCAGGATGCAGTACAGCGGGAACCAGCCGACGTGCACGCTGGTGTTGGCGGCCAGCACGGCCGACAGGAAGTCCGCGGAGATGATCAGGACAAACGAGATGCCTACCGCGAAGGCGATCGCGTACATCCAGCCGGCCACGAAGCCGATCTGCGGGCCAAGGCCGCGTACGGCGTAGGCGTAGAGCCCGCCCGCGTGCGCGATGCGCCGGGTGAACCGCACGATCACCGAGGCCAGGCACAGGCTGCCGACGCCGGCGATCACGTAGGCCGCAGGCACGGCCGGGCCGGCCGCCGCCGCCGCCGAGGCGGGGGCGGCTGAGACGGCGAAGGCCAGCGCCAGCAGGGCCAGTGACTGGGCGATCGCGTCGGCACTGCCGAGCACGCCGTGGCGCAGCTCGCCGCTCATTCTCCTATGCCGCGGGCTGGTCGGCATGGCAGTCTCTTTCCGCTCGTCGGCCAGGGGAGATCCGCTAGTCGTCCAGCAGGGCGTAGATCCGGGCCGGCCCGCCGTTCGCCCCCCGTACCTTCAGCGGGGCGACGACGATGCGGCAGCGGGCCGGCAGCTGGGCCAGGCTGGCCAGGTTCTCGATGATGATCTTTCCGCTGCCGAGCCATACGTGGTGAAGCTCGTAGTCGATGCTGTCCACGGGATCCGCCGACGGCCCGTCGAAGCCCACTCCCGAGATGCCCCGGCCGATCAGCGCCTGCGCGGCGGGGGCGTCCGGATAGCACCAGCCGTGCCAGTAGGCATCGGTGCCCCAGTTCGCGGCGTTGCCGGAGGAGAACAGGACGATGTCGTTCGCGCGGACTTCGGGCAGGTGGCGTTCCAGCCCGGCCAGGCCGACCGGGCCGGGCGGGTGAGCGCTCAGGTCGATCGTCACCGCGTCCGTGACCAGCCGCCGCAGCGGAATGTCGTCGAGCGTGGCCCCGCCGGCGATCTGGTGAGCCGGGGCATCCACGTGGGTGCCGGTGTGGTTGACGAACGCATACTCCGACATCGCGTAGCCATCGGTCCGGACATCAGCGGTGTCGCGGAACCGCGGCGGCGAAATACCCGGCATTACGGGCATGCCGTTGGCCATCGGCTGCGTCAAGTCGATGATTCGCACTGGCGCCCCTCGGCCACTGCCCCCGCTGCTGTCTTTGCCGCCGGGCTGTCCGCCGGGTGGAAGACGCCGAGCACCCGCATGGTGACCGATCCGGTGTTCTCCAGGCAGTGCGGCATCCCCGGCGGCAGGTGCGCGCTCGCGCCCGCGGACAGCGGGCGATCGGTGCCGCCGGCGTGCAGCACGCCCGCTCCGCCCAGAATCAGCACCAGCTCGTCGTACGGGTGGCTGTGCTCAGGAGCCCGGCCGGCCGGGATCTCGCCCACGAACTGCGTCGCCACGGCGCAGCCGCGGCCCGGGCCGAACAAGACGCGGAACCGGCGGTCTCCCGTCCTCTCGACCGCGCAGTCACGCAGGTCGCGGGCCTGGGGCGGCCCGGGATCGGGCGCGGTCCCGCGGCCGCCTGCCGCGCCGCCAGCGGGCCCGCTCGACCCGGCGGGCAGCGTGACCATGTCGAGGCGGAGACCGGCGGGTCCGGCTGCGTAAATCCCGAACTTCATGCCGGGCGGGATCCACAGCCCCCGGTCAGGGCCGAGACGCAGGCCGGGCTGGCCTGCGACGTCCAGCCTGCCGCGTCCGCCGAGCACGAACCACAGCTCGCCGGCGGCTCCGGCGGTGCCGTCCAGCGGCGAGCCCGGCGAGACTGCCACGAGCCGCCGGCCGAACTGCGGCCCGGCCTGCGCCGTCATCCTGGCTGGCCCGAGCGATGCAGCGGCGCGGGACCGTGCTCCGCCACCAGCGCGGCCAGCGCCTGGTTGAAGCGGTCCATCTCCTCCAGCGTGTTGTAGTGCGCTAGGCCGACCCGCAGCGCCTCGCCCCAGCCGATCCTGTCGTGCAGGCCGGGCGCGTAATAGCTGCCGTGGCTCCATACGCCGAAGCCCCGCTCGGCCAGCGCCGGGCTGAGCTTCGCCGACGGGACACCGGGGAAGTTGATCAGGAACGTCGGCACCCGGCCCGCCATGGTGGGCAGGCCATACAGCCTGGCACCGGGCGGGAGCCCGGCGAGCAGCCGGTCGCCCAGCTGCCGTTCCCAGCTGGCGACCTGCGCCGGCCCGCCCAGGCTGCCGATGTAGGCGAACGTGGCGAGCAGGCCGCCCAGCAGCTCATAGGGCAGCGTGCCGGTCTCGAACCGGTGGCCGGCCGGCTCCATCGGGGCGGGCCTGGCCTTGTAGGGCCGCCACGACTCGAGCAGCTCGCGGCGGCCGTACGCGATGCCCAGGTGCGGCCCGCAGAACTTGTACGCCGAGCAGAGCAGGACGTCGGCGCCGATCGCGCGGACGTCCACCGGCTCATGCGGCGCGTACTGCACGGCGTCGACCCAGGCGAGCGCGCCCGCCTGGTGGGCGAGCTCGCACACCGCGCGGGCGTCCACGATTGTCCCCGCCGCGTTCGATGCCCACGGGAAAGCCACGACCCTGGTCCGCGGCCCGAGCTGCCGTTCCAGGTCCGGCATGTCCAGGGTGGTGTCGGCGTGCACGTCGGCCAGCCGGACCTGAAGGCCGAGATCGCGGGCCAGGTCGAGCCACGGCGCGACGTTGGCATCGTGGTCGAGCCGGGTGACCACGATTTCGTCCCCGGCCCGCAGCTCGCGGCCAAGGGTGCGGGACAGCATGAAATTGAGCGAGGTCATGCTGCCGCCGAAGATGATCTCCTCGGCGGTGCAGCCAAGGAAGCGCGCCGATGCCTCGCGGGCCTCGTCGACGATCGTATCGATCCGGCGGCTGGTGGCGTACGGCGCGCCCGTGTTGCCGCTCGCCTCCAGGTAGACCCTGGCCACCGCGGCGGCGACCTCGTCCGGCGTCTGGGTGCCGCCGGGCGCGTCGAGGAAGACGAAGTCGTCGTTCAGCGAGGTGAAGCGTGCGCGGACGCCGGCCAGGCCGTCCGGCGGCCCCGGGCCGCCGCTCTTGCTGCCGTTACCCGGCATGTCGCCGCTCCGGGCCTGGTCAGCGGGGGAGTGGCTCATGAAGATCAAATTAGAACAAAGCCGACGGCCGGTCAACGGGCGGCTTCGGGCTGCTGCCCGCCGCGGCGGCCGATCCGCGGCGCCGCGGCGCCCCCGGGCACCGCGGCACCGCGGAGTGCCGGTCAGTCAGGCCGTCGGTGCTGCCAGGGGCCGAAGCGCAGCCAGAGGAACACCAGGAGCCCGATCAGCAGCCAGGGCATGGATC
>DATGVY010000613.1:0-4695 GCA_035299845.1 Streptosporangiaceae bacterium | reverse complement strand
GACCGGATCGGCGGGGCAGACCGTGGCGGCGGAAAGCGTCAAGCTCGACGTCACCTTCAACTCGCTGCTCGGTGCCGGCTTCGGGGCCTTCGGCATTCCGGTCGCTGATGTGCAGGCCGCCTTCAGCACGACGGACTTCACCGACACCGCCACGCTGCCAGGCATCGGGACCGTGCCGCTCAACGTCGCCCGGATCTGTGAGTGGACATGGATGTGCGCTCCGTCTCCCGTCGGCCCGAACATCCATGCCAATTCGACCGGCTACCAGGTGATCGCCGTCGCCTTCCGGCAGGTCATCGGGAGCCTCGATTAACGAAAAGGCGTCGCTAGGGGCCGGCGGCGGCCGCGGTATCTGAATGCGGCCTGCCACTCGGCATGTCCCGGCAGGGGTACGGGGCGGGGTCAGCTGGCGGCTGCGGGACGTGTCGTGCCAGAGGTGGTCCGCAACGCGAGCATCGGGCTGCTCGGCAGGGTCACCGCGACTATGCGGTTTCTGCTCATCGGGACCAATCCGCTTGGCGCGCTGCTGGCGGGCGGCCTGGGCACCTGGCTCGGCGTTCACGGGCTCTCTGGATCATGCTGAGTATTGCCGCACTGTCCGGACCGGTCCTGCTCACCCGAGCGAGACGACGTAGGCGTCGGCTGTGTCGCGCACGGGCCGCTGGCTGGGTCGCCCAGCGCTGGGCGTGGCGTCCGGCATGCACCCCATTCTGCCGTGGCGGCCCGACGCCAACCTCGCGGTGACACCGGCGCCCAGCCGCTTGTTCAGGAAGGAAATCTCATGACCCTCTATGCGGCATTGCTATTACCCGGCACTACCCGGCGGACAGCTACTGGACGACCCCTGCGGAGGCCGAGTGATCGCCGGCCTACGAAACGTTCGGCACCGCGGCAGGCGCGGCGGGAGTGCTCCACTGGCAGCCCTGGTCCGGGCCCGTGGTGATCTGCAGCTTGCCGAGGACGCCGCGCTCCGGGTCTGGTCGGCCACCGCAGAGCGGCTAGTTGACGGCCACGAAGAGTCCGACCGCCATCAGGATAATGCCGGCCAGGTACTCGACGCCGAACTCGACCGCCGCGCCGAGGCGCCGTCCGACTTCCAGTCCCAGCAGGCTCAGGCACACGCTGACCACGGCGAAGACGACAACCGCGTCGACCAGTGAGGTGTGCTGGACGCCGAGGCTGAACCCCACGACCAGGTTGTCCATCGATAGCGCGACGCCGGTGAGCAGCAGCCGCCTGGTCGACGTGGGCGGGCCGGGCCCGCGGGCTCCGGCGCGGAATGCCTGGATGAGCTGCCAGCCGCCGATCGCGATCAGCAGCGTTCCGCCGACATAGCCGGACACGTCCCCCAGCGCCCGCGCGACGCCCCGGCCGGCCAGCAGCCCGACCAGCGGCATGCCGGCCTCGAAGACCGCGAAGACGATTCCGACCTTGATCCGGGTGGCCAGGGTGATACCGGATAGCCCGATGCTGATCGACGCCCCGAAGTTTCCGAGCCCGACGGCGAGTGCGGCGAGCATCAGGGCTAGCAACGATGGCCCCGTTCAGTTGTCAGAACGACTGGCCGGCGAGCCGGATGACCCCAGCCGGAACGCCGCCTAGCCCGGGCGATCACCAGCACCGCGGATGCCCTGGCGTGCAGGAAGCCGATCACTTACCGAGCTTACCCGCAGGCGATCGGTTTACCTCCCGCCGACGATCGCTTTACCTGTTGACCGGGGTTTAGCGCCTCGTAACCGGAGATCGGCGCGGCGGCGGCTTTCAGCCACCGCGAGCCCCCGGCGGTCATCAGGACACGAGGCAGAACGGGTGGCCCGCAGGGTCGCTGAACACGCGAAATTGCGCTCCGCCGCCGGATAGCCGCCGAGCCCCCAGCGCGAGGACCGCCGTCTCGCCCTGGTCGAGATCGCTGACCCGCACATCGAAATGCAGCTGCTGCGGATGCTCCGGATCCGGCCATTGCGGCGGGTGCAGGTCTGGTGCCCGCTGGAAGGCGACACCGGGCCGGTCCGGCGCATCGCCGATCACCACCCAGTCGTGCTCGTCCTGGACTCGCTGCATGCCCAGGAGTTCCTGGTAGAACTCCGCGAGCGACGAGGGGTCCGGGCAGTCGATGACAAGTCCGTGCCAGCGTCCGATCATGCGGCGAGTATGCCCGGTGCCTCTGACAGCGGAGCATGGCTGGCCTCGTTTCGCCTGGCACCCTGCCGGAGTTGACCTGCGCGAGCTCAAACATCATGCGATCAGTCGGCCAGTTCCCGGACCGGCCATGTATTGCGGCGTTCTCGCCAGCCAGGCCAGGCTGCGGACTCGCGCGCACAAGTTCACGGCGCTCATTCAGGCGGACCGCCCTGGCACCGGCTCGCCGCCGAGGACGGGTCTTGCGCCCGCCCGGGCCGTCAGGCAGGGGTGCGGCGGAACAGCTGCATCGAGCCGAGCGGCCAGAACCCGGCCGCCAGCAGGGCGCGAAGGCTCGCCGCATTGCCGGGGGCGACGGCCGCGACCACCAGCTGGCCGGCCGGGATGGTGCTCAGCGCATCGCGGACCAGCGCCGTCCCGCCGCCAGCACCCCGGCGTTCTGGTTCCAGCTCGAAGCCCAGCTCGGTGAGCCCGGCCAGCCCGCTGCTGATCACGGCCAGAGCCGACCGCCGCAGGTCCGGGTAACCCAGGATCCGGGGCCGGTCGCGGATCTGGGCGGCGAACTGTGCCCGGTGGTGCGCGGCGAGATCCGGCCGGTCGACCAAACGCGGGCCAGCATCAGCCGACGCGGCGCCGCCGCCAGCCTGGGCGGCGGTGAGATCGCCAACCCGGGCTGCACCCTCGCGGGCCTTCGCCCGGCCCGCGGCTATGCCACCCAGGTCTGCGCCAGACCCGCCTGTCTTACCAGTGCCACGACTGACCAGCAGTACGTCCAGGCTATCGATCCAGCCATCCGGCCCGGCCAGGCCCGCGATCAGCCGCGGGTGAGTCGCGCCGCCGAACCCGTCTACCCCAAGCTCGACGAGCCGCTGGTCGGGGAGGTCGGGCACCAGGGCCAGCACCGCATGCCCGGTGAACGAGAAGATGCCCTCCAGGCCCGGCCGCCACGGCGGCACCCGCCGCCAGCGGCCATCGGCCACCGGGAACCGGCCGGCCGCCGCGTGGGCGATCAGCCTCGCGAGCGGGTGGTCCTGCGTCGGCTGATCCTGCTGCGGCGCTTGCATGTGCCCAACCTTGCCAGGGCGGACTGAGCGTCGGACCCGCCCGCTACCGTGCGGGCATGGACTGGAAACTTGAAGTCGTACCGGTTCCGGTGACCGACGTCGACCGCGCCAAGGCCTTCTATGTCGAGCAGGTTGGCTTCCATGCCGACCACGACCACCAGGTCAATCCCGAGCTGCGCTTCGTGCAGCTCACCCCGCCCGGATCTGCCTGCTCCATCGTGATCGGCACCGGGCTCACGAAGATGCAGCCGGGCTCGCAGCAGGGCCTGATGGTGGTCGTCGAGGATGTCGCGGCCGCGCGCGAGCAGCTCGTCGGCAACGGCGTGCAGGCTAGTGAGATCGATGTCCAGCCGTGGGGCTCGTTCGTTTACTTCCCAGATCCCGATGGCAACACCTGGGCGCTGCAGCAACTCCCCTCGCGAAGCTAGGGCCGCCCTGCTCGTCATTCGCGCCGGGTCATGAGGTGCGTGACTGGCTGACGCAGGCGTTCCAGCA
Organism: Streptosporangiaceae bacterium; assembly: GCA_035299845.1. GTDB lineage: Bacteria > Actinomycetota > Actinomycetes > Streptosporangiales > Streptosporangiaceae > Palsa-506. The sequence goes on along the minus strand of DATGVY010000613.1, from coordinate 997 downwards.
TGCGTGCCGCGTTACGGCGGGTTCGGCCTGGCCCCGGGCTGGTTCAGGGCGCCGCGATCGCGTAGGGTCTGGGCTGGCGCCGCAGCCATTGCCAGAACGTCCGGCGCGGCGGCCTCGCATTGAGCGAGCCGCTGCCCACCTTGCCGGACACGTCGACCCGCAGCGTCACCGGCACATCGTGCCCCCACGGCGCCCTGACCTTGACGTTGCCGCTGCGGATCGCGACATCGTCGGCGTCCACGACAATGCCCGGCTTCGTCACCAGGGTCAGGTTCCCGCTGCGGATCTCGGCGTCGATCTGCAGCCGGGGCTGAGATATCAGCGCGTCCGTGAAGTCGAGCGTGACGTTTCCGCTTGTCACCCGCACCTCGATCCGCTGCGGTACCAGCCAGCGGCCGTCGCGCCGCACATTGCCGCTGCGGCAGTCGATGTGCACGACATCCTTGGGCGCCGGAATCGGAGCGTCCGCAGCGAACCCGGGAGCGGCAGGCAAATCGGTGGTCAGCGCGGCCAGCTCGCCGTAGGTGCGCGCCGTGAGGGCCACCTCCAGCCGCTCGTCGAGTTCTTCCGCAGTCAGCCTGCCGTCGCCCGCAGCGACCCTGAGCAGCTCGACGACCCGGTCCCTGTCCCCGTGCGACGCGCGCAGCTCAGCCGATGACGCCACCTCGTCGCGGCGTCCCAGCGGCGATCCCTCGCCCATCATGGACAAAAGGGTAAGGCCGGGACGGCTTACCCGGCACCCCCTGGCGGCCAGGACGGCCTGCGGCCATGCACGGCCAAGGTCCGGCCTCGCGGCGAGCCCAGCCTAGGGTTCGGTAAGGCGCCGAGGCCGGCTCGGGATCTGTAAGGCTCGGGATCTGTAAGGAGAGACCATGACTTTGTTCGACCTATCCGGGAAGACGGCCGTCGTCACCGGCGGGACCCGCGGCATCGGGTTCATGATGGCGCGCGGCCTGCTGGAGGCCGGGGCCCGCGTGTACATCAGCTCGCGCAAGGC
>DATGVY010000612.1:0-2139 GCA_035299845.1 Streptosporangiaceae bacterium | reverse complement strand
GTGGTGGGGGCACGAGCGGATGTACGCCACCGAGGCGGAGGTGCTCGGCTCCGCCGATCTCGTCGACCTTGAGCCGTTGCGCCGCGGCGGCCAGCTGGGATTCCGCTACCGGCGGCAGGCTGAGGCGCTGCTCGCGCCGGCCACCCGCGCGGCGGAGCGGTGCGCGTGGCCCGGCCGGACCCCGCGCACCGCGGGCCTGCGGTTCGTCCGCACCCGGCCGGAGGCGGTCGTCCTGCTCAACCGGCTCTCGGCCGACTTCGCGATGGCGGCTCCGCCGGGCACACCGCCGCTGTGGGTCACCAGTCTCGTGCGCAGTGTCGCGCACCAGCAGCACCTGCGCGCGCTCGGCTATGCGGCCATGCTGCCGAGTTCGCATTGCGCCGGATGCGCCATGGATATCGAGATCTCCTGGTTCCGGCGGTTCGACGCGCACCAGGCTCTGCGGGCGCTGCTGCTCGACCGCCAGGAGGCGGGAGATATCAGCGTCATCGACGAGGGTCAGGCCTGGCACGTGTGTATCAGCCCAGCCGCGGCGGCCGGCCTGCGCCGTGCCTTCGATGCGGAAATGGGCGGCTGAGCACAGTGTGCGGCATAGCGCTCATACTGGGCCCCGGAGCCGACGGACAGGCGTTCCAGCGGATGCTCGGCTCCCTTGCGGTACGCGGCGAGGTAACGGAGGTCCTGCGCGCTGACGACCTGCTCGCCGGGACGCAGCGGCTGCGGATTGTCGACCGCCGGCGCGCCGTCCAGCCGTGGGTCTCGCCGGACGGCCGCTGGGTTCTCTGCTTCAACGGGGAGATCTACAACCACCGGGAACTGCGTGCGCAGCTTGCCGTCCTTGGCCGCGACTTCCGCACTGCCAGTGACACGGAGGTCCTGCTGACGGCCTTCATGCAGTGGGGCGAGGGCGCGGTGACCCGGCTGCGGGGGGAGTTCGCCTTCGCGATCGCCGACCGCGCCAGCGGCAGCGTCTACCTGGCCAGGGATCCGCTCGGGGTGAAGCCGCTGTACTGGTCGCGCTGCGGCGGCCGGCTGCTGGTGGCCTCGGAGATCAAGGCCCTGGTGCCGGCCGGAGGCCCGGTGACGGAGATTACCCCGGGCCATCACGGCTGGGCGGAGGCCGATGCCGGGCCCGATCTGGTGCCATACGTCGACCTGCTGCGCCTTGGCGAGGACCAACCGCCGATCGATGATCCGGATGAGGCAGCCAAGCTCATCCGCGCGGCGCTTGAGGACAGCATCAGGGTGCGGGTGGATACCGACCTAACCGTCGGGGTGATCCTCTCCGGCGGGCTCGACAGCTCCCTCGCCCTGCTGCATGCCCAGGACATGCATCCCGACTGCGTCGCGCTGACGATCGGCGCACCCGGTAGCGAAGACCTGGCCTACGCCCGCCGGCTGGCCGCGGAATCCGGCGTGCCGCACGAGGTGGTGGAGCTGCGCCCCGGCGACATCCGGCTGGATGACATCCGGGAGGCCATCCGGGTGTCCGAGCTGACCGAGTACGGCGACATCATCAACGCGGTGGTGTCGGTGCCGCTCTTTCGCCGCGTGCATGAGCTTGGCATCAAGGTCGTGCTGACCGGCGACGGCTCTGACGAGCTGTTCGGCGGATATCCGATGCATGACCGGGCCGGCCCGGCGGGCGCACGGCAGTTGTTCCTGCACAAGATCCGCAATCTATGCCGCACCGAGCTGCAGCGCGTGGACCGCGCGAGCATGGCCTGCGGGGTGGAGGCGCGGGTGCCGTTCGTTGACCTGTCGCTCGTCGAGCTGGCCATGCGCCTGCCGCTCAGCCTCAAGGTCCGCGGCGGGCAGGAGAAGTGGATCTTGCGCGAGGCATTCGCCGGCCTGCTGCCCGGCTACATCCGCAGCCGGCCGAAGAACCCGATGTCGCACTCGTCCGGCCTGCACGAGCGCGCCAGGCTCTACCGTCCTATGTTCGCCCGTCTGCACCGTTCGTTCGGCTATGACCTGCTGGAGCCAGTGCGGCGGGACTTCTCGGTCGTGCTTGAGCAGTGCGGCCACGACCTGGACAAGGCCATCGCGGCGGGCGCGGCCCAACCGGATTACAGGCTCCGCGAGCACGCCCGCGACCTGGCCGGCGCGGTCCGCTGGAACGCCGCCCCGGCGGCCCGC
>DATGVY010000611.1:0-2454 GCA_035299845.1 Streptosporangiaceae bacterium | reverse complement strand
CCTCATCAGCCCCGTATTCGCCGGCCTGTCCGGCCTGCCGCCCCTGATCATCCAGGCCGGAACTCACGAGGTCCTCCTCGACGACGCCGTCCGCCTCGCCCGGCAAGCTGCCACCGCCGACGTCGAGGTCACCCTCGACATCACCCCCCGGGTGCCGCACGTCTTCCAGGCCTATTACCCGATCCTCGACGAAGCGGCCGCGGCACTGGACAGAGCCGGACAGCTCCTGTCAGCGCATCTCGCCAGCGCAGAACGCGTCACCGCATAGCGAAAGGCAGAACGCAAGGGATGACGGACCTAAGAACGAACCGAGGCCGGCTCCGACGATCCGCCGGAGCCGGCCACCCAATAAGCCGACCGCCCCGGACCCTCGCGCTGGCGGGCCGCGAGCTCGGCCGCCTCTGCAACCCAAGCCTTCCCGAACACAGGCAGCGGAAGGAAGAAACGTTACGGGGAACAGGAACCACGGCCCGTTCGGCCGAAAAAGATTTTAAAACAACGTACGGCACGTGACCGTCGTAGCTGACTGGTCACGGCGATAGCTCACTACGCCCTCAATCTAGGGAGATTGTCATGCCCACCCCACCACCAGACACCGGGCCGCCGACCCGGGTGGTCAGTACCGCGGCGGCGTCAGACGCCACCCCGACGCCAAGCTCAGGCGCCCCGACGCGGCGGCTGGGCCTGGCGCTCGCCGTCATCGCGACGGCGCAGCTCATGGTCGTGCTCGACGGGACCATCGTGAACGTCGCCCTGCCGCACATCCAGAACGCGCTCGGCTTCTCCGGGTCGAACCTGGCATGGATCGTCAACGTGTACGCCCTGGTGTTCGGCGGGCTGCTGCTGCTCGGCGGCCGGTCCGGCGACCTGCTGGGGCGCCGCCGGATCTTCATCGCCGGCATCCTGGTCTTCGCGGGGGCGTCGCTGCTCGGCGGGTTCGCCACCGACCAGGCGTGGCTGCTGTCCGCCCGCGCCCTGCAGGGCGTCGGCGGGGCGATGGCCGCGCCCACCGCCCTGTCGCTGATCGCCGTCACCTTCCCCGAGGGCCCGCCGCGGAACCGCGCGATGGGCGTGTACGCGTCGATGAGCGTGGCCGGCGCCGCCGCCGGGCTGATCGCCGGCGGGCTGCTCGTCAGCTACCTCAACTGGCGCTGGGTGTTCTTCGTCAACGTGCCGATCGGGCTCCTCGTCGCGGCCCTGGCCACGCGGGTGCTGCCCGAGTCGCAGCGGCGCACGGGGCGCTTCGACCTGCCCGGCGCGTTCACCGGGACGCTCGGCGTCGCCGCCTTGGTGTACGGCCTGTCCAGCGCCGCGACCAGCCAGAACGGCGTCTCGCACTGGGGCGACACCAAGGTCATCGCCTCGCTGACGGCCGCCGCCGTGCTGCTCGCCGCGTTCGCGGTGATCGAGGTCCGCAGCACGCACGCGCTGCTCCCGATCCGGGTGCTGCGCAGCCGGGACCGGACCGGGTCCTACCTGATCAGCCTGTGCGTCGGCGCCGCGCTGTTCGGCATGTTCTTCTTCCTCACGATCTTCGTGCAGAACGTGTGGGGCTACAGCCCGCTGAAGACCGGCATCGCGTTCCTGCCGATAACCGCCATGATCATACTGGCGTCCGGGATCGCGTCGCAGGCGGTGAACCGCATCGGCGCCCGGCCGCTGATGATCGCCGGCAGCGCGATCATGGCCGGCGGGATGTTCTGGCTGTCCCGGATCAGCGAGCACAGCAGCTACGCCGGCGGCCTGCTCGGCCCGATGCTGATCACCGCGGCCGGCCTGGGCCTGCTGTTCGTGCCGATGGCCCTGGTCTCGCTGACCAAGGTCCGCAACGCCGACACCGGGGTGGCCTCCAGCCTGGTCAACGTCGGTCAGCAGGTCGGCGGCTCGATCGGGCTGGCGCTCCTCGGCACTGTCGCGTGGAGCGCGGTGGCGACCAGCCTGCGGTCCCAGACCGCCTCGGCGGCCGCGGCCGCCAAGGCCGCCGGTCACCCGCTGACCGCCGCGACGCAGACCCAGATACAACACCACGCCCTGGCGACCGGGTTCTCGCACGGCTTCCTGGGCTGCGCGGCGATCGGCCTGCTGGCGCTGATCATCGCGCTGGCCGCGATCCGCGTCACCCGCGAGGACCTGTCCGGCGTGGACCCGCTGGCGGCGCCCGCCGACTGAGCGCGCTCAGCGCGCGGGGAGTAACGGACGTGTCCTCATCGCCTGATGCGCCGAAGCCGGATCGCCGGCCCGAGCCGGGTCGCCCGCGATGAGCACCGCCCACTGGCAGGCGCGCCGGCTGCCGATCCCGGCGGCCTGGCCGGCGCGCTCCAGCCCGGCAGCCCGCCGGTGGGCGATTATTTCGGCCGGCCTGGCGCCGATCCTGCTCACCGGCGGCTACCTGATTGCGGGCATCATCCAGCCAGCCTCCTACAGCCCGGTGCGCACGACCATCAGCGCGATGGC
>DATGVY010000610.1:0-1600 GCA_035299845.1 Streptosporangiaceae bacterium | reverse complement strand
AAGCCGCACCAGGATGACGCCGCGCCTGCTCGGCCCGGCCCAGGCGAGCAGCCGGCCGCGCGCGTCGAAAGCTGCGGAGTCGCCGGTCAGTGCGGCCTGCACGACCGGCCGCCCCGTTTCCGCCGCGCGCAGTGCGCCGAGCGAGGCGTGTTGCGCCAGTGCCCACTCCCAGCTGGCCTGCCAGGTGGAGTCCGAGGTCTGGTAGATGATCAGCTGGGCACCGTGGTCCGCGTCCACCCGTGACATGTCGGGAAACGCGGACTCGAAGCAGATCAGCACCCCGATCGGCAGCGGCCGCCCGCCCGGGGTGGTCGCGCGCATGACCCGTGCCCCGGTGCCGGGGATCATGTTCTGCGGCGCCGCCTTGCTGATCTTGGCCAGCCAGCCGAGCTGCTGCCGGAACGGGATGTACTCGCCGAACGGCACCAGGCGGGTCTTGACGTACCTGCCGTCGATACCGTTGCTGCCGACCAGCACGGCGACCTTTGACTTCGCGCCATCGGGCGCTATCGAGTCCTGGTTCACCAGGATCTGCGCGCCGTCGGCCGCCGACAGTCTCTCCAGCTGGCCGAGCAGCGCGGCGTCCGTGTCCAGGTCGTAGCCCACGCTGCTCTCTCCCCAGAGAATCAGGCCGGCATGATCGCGGCGCAGGCCGGCGGACAGCCGCTGGCTGGCATCCACCCTGATCCTGGGGTTGTGCACCACTCCGGGCTGGACCATCGCGATCGTGACGGACCGGCTTACCGGCGCGGCGGGGGTGAGCGCGAACGCGACCGGACCTGCTGCGACGGCGATGGCGGCACCCGCGGCGCCGAGCAGCCGCACCGGCGTCCCGCGGGCCGTGACGAGGATCACGATGCCCGTGTTGGCTGCCACCAGCGCGAAACTGACCAGCCAGACTCCGCCGACGGCGGCCAGCGCCAGCACCGCGGGATGCTGCCACTGACTCACGCCGAGCACCGCCCACGGGCCGCCGAATCCCTGCCAGGACCGGATCCATTCGCCGACCAGCCAGCAGCTGGGCACGATGACGAGCGCCGCAAGCGCGCGGCGCGCCGTGACCGGCGGGTGCAGCAGCGCCCAGCAGGCCACCCCGACGCCGGCCCAGAGCACGCCGAGCACCGCCACCACCAGCAGCAGCCCCGGGCCGAGATTCGGGATCAGCCAGTAGAGCGCGGCCAGCAGGTAGCCGGCGCCGAACCACCAGCCGACCGCCGCGGCCTGCCTGGCTGTCCCGGATGCGCGCATCAGCAGCAGTCCGGGCACCAGGCCGAACCATGCGATGAACTCGAGGTTCGGCGCCGGGAACGCCAGCACGGGCAGCGCGCCCGCCAGCAGCAGGATCGCGTACCGGGCGGCCCGATCCAGAGCGCGCCATCGTGCCATGTCCCCATTGTGCGTCCGCGTGCACAACTCGGCGGCTTCGCGCTTCGGCGCGCGGCAGGGATGGCGTCCGGGTGGCTGGCGGGGCGGGGAGGGCGTCCGGGTGGCTGACGGCGGGCACACTGCCTGCCCTGGATGCGCGGTGCGGCGCCTCGCTTCAGTCGCCGGCCGGTCCGCCGCCGCGTCGTGACCGCCGGCGCCGCCTGGCCGCGCCGGC
>DATGVY010000609.1:0-2767 GCA_035299845.1 Streptosporangiaceae bacterium | reverse complement strand
CGATGACGAGCAGGCCGGGCAGCAGCCCGGTCAGGTAGCCGGACCTGGCCGAGACCGTGGTCAGCAGCAGCGCTCCCCCGCCCATCAGGACCAGGCCCGCGACGATCACCAGCCGGGAGCCGAGCTGCGGCAGCAGCCGGGAGGCGAGGTGGGCGCCCGCCCCTATGACCAGCGCGAGCGGCAGGAACTCCAGGCCAACGCGCAATGCCGAGGAGCCCTGGACGCCCTGCAGGTACAGCGAGTTCAGGAAGAACGTGCCGACGAGCACTCCGGTCGCGCCCAGCATTACCAGCACGCCCGCCACCAGCGACCGGGTGCGCCAGATCTGCGGCGGCAGCAGCGGGCGCCGGGTCCGGCGCTCTACCGCCGCGAACGCCGCCAGCAGGACGACGCCGAGGGCGAGCAACAGCAGCGTGCGAGCGGATGCCCAGCCGTGAGCCGGAGCGCCGGCCAGTGTGTACACGATGGTTACCAGGCCGGCCACTGCCAGTGCCGCGCCGGGCAGGTCGAGCTCGCGGCCCAACCGGCGCGCTGCTGCGGACCGCGGCACCATGTGCAGGGCCAGCAGGCCGGCAGCCAGGCCGACTGGCACATTCACCAGGAAGACTGAGCGCCAGCCGAGCCAGCTTGTCAGGATCCCGCCGGCCAGCACGCCCGCGGCGGCCCCGGCGCCGCCTATCGCGCCCCACGCCCCGAGCGCGGCAGCGCGCTGCGCGCCCGCGTACGTGGTCGTGATGATCGACAGGGCGGCAGGCGTGAGCAGCGCCGCGCCGAGTCCCTGGCCGGCCCTGGCGGCTATCAGCACGGCTGCCGTCGGGGCCAGGCCGCTGGCCAGCGATGCGGCGGTGAACACTGCCAGGCCTGCCAGGAAGATCCGGCGCCGGCCCGCCAGGTCTGCGGCCCGTCCGCCGAGTAGCACCAGCCCGCCGCTCGCCAGCACATATGCCGTGAAAACCCACTGCAGGCCACCCGCGCCGAAGCTGAGCGACCGGGCGATCGACGGCAGGGCCACGTTCACCACGGTGGCGTCAAGAATGACCATGAACTGGGCCACGCTGAGCAGCACCAGCAGCGACCAGGGCCGGCGCTGGCCGTCAGGCGCACCAGGAGTTCCCGCCGGATCGCGAGTGCTGTCCGCCGCCGTGACCCGGCTGCGGTTATGCGGTCCGTGCATGCCATCCTCCAGTTGAAGTGCTTGGTTAACAGTGGTGTCAGCCATCAGCCTGCGGTGCGGGTTAGTGGTTGTCAACTGTGTAAACCATTGCCGCCCGGCATGAAGCTCGCCAAGTCCGCGCCGGCTGAGCACGGGCTGCCGTTCTCCCGGTGGAGCGTGGCCAAGCTCGCCGACGTCCTGGTCGCCGAGGGGGTCGTCGAGGACATCTCCCACGAAGGGCTCCGGGCGCTGCTGCGCGCGGAGGGCGTCTCGTTTCAGGCTTTTAAAGACCTGGAAGGCCTCTGCCGACCCGGACTATGCGGTCAAGAAAGCCCGCGTGGAGCACCTGTATGCGATCGCGGACGGTGAGGTCACCGCTGAGACCGGTGACCCCGCCGTGATCTTCTGCGGGTCAGGGAGCACCGCGGCGGTGTTCAGGTCCTGGGCCGTGCACGGCGCTGGATTCCGCGCGGCATCCGTTTGCTGGAAGTGCCGACTTTCCGGATGGAGTCGGCACTTCACGGTTTTCCGGGACATGCTCTGCCGCATACGTCCAGTATTGGTCCGTCTTCGGGGGGAGCAGATGTGCCGCCTCCGGCCGGACTCGGCACTTTTCAGGGGAGTCCGGCGGCGGCCACTGCCGTCTGCGGTGAAGGAGCCGGGGCCATGGCGCACTCTTTGGAGCTGGAGGAGCTCGTCGAGCATTTCACGCTGTACCCCGATGAGACCCGGCTGCTGCGGAACAAGAGCGGTGCCACCCGGCTGGGGTTCAGCCTCAGCCTGAAGTTCCTGCTGTGGAAGGCGCGGTTCCCGCGGGGCCGCGGTGAGCTGCCGGACAACGTGATCGAGTTCGTCGCCGGCCAGGCCGGCGTGCCCGCCGCCGATATCGGCTTCTATGACTGGGACGGGCGGCAGGTCAAGCGGCACCGCGCCGAGATCCGCCGGGTGACCGGATTCCGGGAGTGCAGCGTCGCAGACGGCGAGAACCTGACGGCGTGGCTGGCCGCGCACGTGTGCTGTAAGGAACAGCGCGCCGACCGGGTCCGCGAGGAACTGCTCGGGCAGTGCCGGGCGGAGAAGATCGAGCCGCCGGCCGGGACCCGGATCGGCCGGATCATCGGCTCGGCGCTGCAGCGGGCCGGCGACACCCTCACGGCGCGGATCAGCGGCCAGGTCCCGCCGGACGTCCAGGAGCGGATGGTGGCGCTGATCGCCGCCGCCAGCGACGATCCCGGCGCCGATGCGGGTGATGGAGCTGATGGCCGGGAGGTCTTCGCGGCCATCAGGTCCGATCCGGGCAATGTCAGCTTGAATACCGCCAGGGCCGAGGTCGCGAAGCTGGCCTCGATCACCGCGATCGGGCTGCCCGGCCGGCCGTTCGCCGGCATCGCCCCCCGGGTGCTCGCCGGCTGGCGGGCCCGGGTCACGGTCGAGGCGCCCAGCCACCTGCGCGCCCATCCCGATGAGATCAAGTTCACGCTGCTGGCCGCCTACCTGCGCTGCCGCCAGACCGAGATCACCGACACCCTGATCGACCTGCTGACCACGATCGTGCACCGGATCGGCGCCCACGCCGGGCAGAAGGTCGTGCAGGCGTTCATCTCCGACTACAGG
>DATGVY010000608.1:0-4312 GCA_035299845.1 Streptosporangiaceae bacterium | reverse complement strand
CACCAGGACCTGGTCGTCGGCCACGACGACGGAGATCGTCACGCGGCGGCCCCGATCGGCAAGGACGCGCTGACCCGGTAGCCGCGCCCGGGCAGCGGTCCCGCGCTGAACTCGCCACCGTACAGGGCGACCCGCTCCCGCATACCGATCAGGCCGTGCCCCTCGTCCCCGCTGCCGGCGGCCCCGGCGCCATCATCGGTCACCTCGATCGCCACCGCCTCATCGGAGTACGTGACAACCACCCGGCCATGTCCGGTGCCGGCGTGCTTCACCACGTTGGTCAGCGCCTCCTGCACGATGCGGAATGCCGCCAGGTCCACCCCGGCGGGCAACTCACGCGGCATCCCGCGCACCGCGACGTCCACCCGCAGCCCGGCCCGCTCGGCCAGGTCGGCGATGTCGGCCAGCCCGGGGGCGGACAGCATCTCGCCCGGCGTCCCGTCCCGCAGCATGCCGAGTAGCTGCCGCATCTCGCGCAGCGTGGCGCGGCTGGTCGTCTCGATCGCGTCCAGCGCCCGGGCCGCCTCGGCCGGGTTGCTGTCGATCACGTACCGGCCCACGCCCGCCTGCACCGCCACCACGCTCATGCTGTGCGCCACCACGTCGTGCAGTTCCCGGGCGATCCGCAGCCGCTCCTCGGCGACCGCCCGCCGCGCCTGGTCGACCTTCGCCTCCGCGCGGCGCTCGGCCTGCTCGCGCAGGCCGTCCGCATAGGCCCGCCCGGCCCGCACCGCCCGGCCTGCCGCCCAGGCGGCCAGCAGCACGATGGCGGTGCCGGCTGCGTGGCCGAAGTTCGCCTCCACACGGGTGACTCCCGGCCCGCTCCCCGACACGTACGCCGGTGTGAGGAGGGCGAGCACGCTCAGCGTGAACAAGACCGCGCCCAGCGCGCCCACCGCGGTCCGCGCGGGCTTGACCAGCCCGATCATGTACAGGACCGCCGCCACCGCGAGCATCGGGTCCACGGTGAACCCGAGGAACACCGTCACCGCCTGAGCGGCCAGGGCGACCGCCAGCGCGGTCAGCGGCCGCCAGCGGCGCAACGCGACACCCGCCGAAGCAGCGCACACCAGGGCGATCCCGACGCCGACGGGCACGCCAAGGTGCAGCGGCACCCGGCGCGGCGTCCGGGCGGCGCCGGCCAGGACGCCGGCCAGCAGCAGCGCCGCCGCCACGTCGATCGTGACGAGATTGGCGAAGGTCAGGCGGCGGGTGAGCGGCACCCGTGGCTCTTCCACGTCCTGAACGGTAACCCGGCCAGGGGCACGAAAGCGTCCTACCCTCACCTGATGAGCGAGATGGAGCACACCGCCGACCACCTGATCGTCATCGGCCGGGGCCAGCTCATCGCGGACACCCCGGTCGGCGTATTCGTGGAGCGGGGCGCGCGGTCGCACGTCGCGCTGCGCACGCCGTCGGCCTGGCGCTTGGTGTGCTGATCCGCAACGCGGCGGGGGCGTTGACCGCCGTCGTTGTGCTGCTGTTCCTCGGGCCGTCGTTCCTGCACGGCACCAGCCCGTGGGTCATCGACATCGCCAACGCCCTGCCGGCCAACGGCATCCGGCGGCTGGTGTCGCTGCATCCCTGGCCCAACGCGCCGTCCATCACCGAGGCCGTCATCGTCATCGTCGTCTACCCGGTCGTGGCGCTGGCCGCCGCGGCATATGTCATCCACCGGCGGGACGCCTGACCGGAACGCCGCAGGCTAGTGGTCTGTGAGAGGGGTCCTTTGAGCGAACGGTGTCCACCTGGGCGACGTGCCGCCAAAGAAGACTCCTCTTACCGACCACTTGGGTCAGTGAGACTCGCGGGTGACCTGATGGCCGCTGGAGCCGACCAGGAAGTCGAGGTCGGCGCCGCGATCGGCCTGCATGACATGGTCGATGTAGAGGCGTTCCCAGCCCCGGCGAGGCGCGGGCAGCGCGGCCGTCATCGCCGCGGAGGGCTCACGGCGGGCCAGTTCCGCGGCCGGCACGTCGATCTCCAGCCGGCGGCCCGGCAGGTCCAGCACGATCGGGTCACCGTCGCGGACCAGGGCGAGCGGGCCGCCTGCCGCTGCCTCAGGCGCCACGTGCAGCACCACCGTGCCGTACGCGGTGCCACTCATCCGGGCGTCACTGATCCGCACCATGTCACGTACCCCGGCGGCGAGCAGCCGGGCGGGCAGGGGCATGTTGCCGACCTCGGGCATCCCCGGGTATCCGCGCGGGCCGCAGCCGCGCAACACCAGCACAGAGGACTCATCGACGTCGAGACCGGGGTCATCCAGCCGGGCCCGCATGTCCTCGATGCTGTCGAATACCACCGCCCGCCCCCGGTGGCTGAGCAGTTCCTTGGAGGCGGCGGCGGGCTTGATGACCGCGCCGTCCGGGGCAAGGCTGCCCCGCAGCACCGCGATTCCGGCGTCCGCCTGCAGCGGCGCGGACCGCGGACGGATCACGGTCTCGTCCCAGATCCTGGCGTCGCCGAGATGGTCGGCGAGCGGCCGCCCAGTCACCGTCATCGCGTCCGGGTCGAGCAGGTCGGCCACCTCACGCAGCACGGCCAGCAGGCCACCCGCCCGGAAGAGGTCGTCCATCAGGTACCGGCCGGCCGGGGCGAGGTCGACAAGCAGCGGCACGCCGGAGCCGATCGCGTCGAAGTCGTCAAGCGACAGGTCCACCCCGGCCCGGCCGGCGATCGCCAGCAGGTGCACCACCGCGTTGGTGGACCCGCCGACCGCGGCCAGGACCACGATGGCGTTACGGAACGATCCCCGGCTGAGCACCCGGCTCGGCCGGCGCTCCTGTGCGACCATCTCGACCGCGAGCCTGCCGGTCTCATGGGCGTGCTCAAGCAGCCGGCTGTCCGCGGCCGGGGTGCCTGCGATCCCGGGCAGGGTCATCCCGAGGGCCTCGGTGACGCACGCCATAGTGGATGCGGTGCCCATGGTGTTGCAGTGGCCCTTGCTGCGGATCATCGCCGATTCCGAGGCGAGGAACTCCTCCCCGGACAGCGTTCCGGCGCGCACCTCCTCACTCAGCCGCCACACATCGGTACCGCAGCCCAGCGCCGCGCCGCGGAACGTGCCGGTGAGCATCGGCCCGCCCGGCACCACCACCGCGGGCAGGTCGACCGAGGCGGCGGCCATCAGCAGCGAGGGGATGGTCTTGTCGCAGCCGCCGAGCAGCACCACCCCGTCGATCGGGTTGGCGCGCAGCATCTCCTCGGTCGCCATCGCCGCCAGGTTGCGCCAGAGCATGGCCGTCGGCCGCACCAGGGTCTCGCCGAGGCTGACCGCGGGCATGTTCAGCGGAACCCCGCCCGCCTCCCAGATGCCCGCCTTGACGCTGGCGGCGACCTCGTCGAGGTGCAGGTTGCACGGGGTGAGATCGGACGCGGTGTTGGCGATGGCAATGTGCGGCCGCCCGCTGAACGCCGATCGCGGCAGCCCCCGCCGCATCCACGCACGGTGGATGTAGGCGTTGCGGTCCGTGCCGGCGTACCACTGCTCGTTGCGGTACTGCACGCGAACAGGCTCCCCTCTGCGGTCCGGGCGCAAGACCATGACCTGCGCTCCAGGACCAGAGCCAGGCTAACTCGCGCCGGACCGCCGCGATAAGACACCATCAGCCCGAACGATTCCCTCCCACCACTCCCGTCCCCTAGCGTGACTGCGCACCGGGCCGGGCGGCACACCCGATGCAGGTGCGTGCCGAAGGGCGGGCCGCGAGGCGCTCCGCTGAGATCGGCTGCCCGCAGCGCTCACAGACGCCGTAGATGCCGGCCTCGATCGAGCGGATGGCTTGATCGACATCGGCCAGGTGACCGCGGGCCGCCTCAAGCAACCCGGCGACCTGCGCCCGCTCGAACGCGATCGTGGCCCCCTCCGGGTCGTGCTCGTCGTCCGTGGCTCCCAACGCGGCCGATTCGACAATCCCGTCGAACTCGCGGGTCAGTGCCGCGATTCTTGCCACCGTGCTCGCGCGGTCCGCCGCCAGGGCTTCGCTCAGCCCGGCCCGGCTTTCGCTCACGCCGGCGCCTTGGCCGCGGCGGCGGATTCCAGCAGGTCGTGCAGCGCCCGGGCGTTGCCCAGCGAGGTGTCGGTGGCCAGCGACCGCGGCGGCTGCTCCCCCCTCAGCACGGCCTGGATGTGCGTGATGGCCGCGGTGAATGACGGTTCGGTTCCGGCGGCATGGTACGTCTGGGGCTCCACGCTGTCCGTGAAGACCTCGAAGTGGTCCTCGGGGCTGGGATGGAACGCGTTGCTGACATGGATCTGCCCGGCGGTTCCCAGCAGCCGGCTGAACGTGTCCAGGCTACGCCCGAAGCC
>DATGVY010000607.1:0-10790 GCA_035299845.1 Streptosporangiaceae bacterium | reverse complement strand
AGCTGGCTGCAGTTCACTCGCCGGCGACCGTCACGCATGCGGCGGCGACCCCCGTGCGCGCAACGGCCGGGCCCGCGCACGCGGCGGCGGTTCCCGCGCGGGCGATCACGGCCACGGCGCACGCGAGAACCGCCGTGCTGCTGGCGGCACGGTCACCTGACGGCAGCGGGCTGACCGCGCAGCCGGCCTCAGCCGCGGTCGCCGCTGGCGGCATCTGCCAGGTGCCCGGCATCGGTGACATCGGCGGCCTGCTGGGCTTCTGCGCCGGAGGCAGCGGCCTGACCGGGGACCTGAACAACATCTGCCAGCCCTCGCTGCCGAATCCGGAGCCGGCCACCGCGGGCATCGATTCGCTCGTCCGGCCGCCCGCGTCGGCAACCCCGGTGCCCAGGACCCTCTACAACGAGGACGGGGTATCCGGCCAGTACTGGGCGGCCACCAACCTGCAGTGCTCGGATATGACGTCGCTGATCGGCAACAACGTGGCCGGCATGGTGTTCGACGTAGCGAAATCGATCGACCGCGTCACGATCACCGTTTACCAGTCGGCCGCCGGCGAGGGCATCCTCAGCTGGCTGAAGAACTCGGTCGACCGGCTGATCACCAGCCTCGGCAACGCGATCTACTTCCCGTACCTGGCCGTGGTGGTGATCCTTGGCGCCATCTGGCTGGCCTGGCACGGCCTGATCCGCAAGCGCGGTACGCGCTCGCTGGAGGGCACGATCTGGATGGTCGTCGCCGCCGCGGCGGCGATCTGGCTGATCGGCAGGCCCGCCGACTTCACCGGGATCGGCAAGACGGCCTCCGACGGCATCACCCAGACGCTCAACGTCGCTTTCTCCAAGCTGCCCAACCCGGGCTCAGGCGGCTGCGTCCCGCTGCAGCGGACCGATCCGCAGGCCCAGGCCAGCTTCGGCTACACATCGGGCAGCAGCGTCGTCGACCAGAACGCTGGCGAGCTCTGGTCGGTTCTCGTCTGCAAGCCGTGGCTCGACGGTGAGTTCGGCACGACTAGCTTCGCCGCCACGCCCGGCGGGCAGCAGACCGTGATCAACGCCTACGCGAGGCAATTGCTCTGGGCGCAGACGATCGCCGCCAACGAGAAGCCCACCGCAGCCCTGATCAAGGCCAAGCAGGCCACCTATGCCGGAATCGCCCAGAGCATCCAGCAGAACGATCCCGGCGTCTATCCGCTCTTCCAGGGCAAGGAATGGACGACGCGACTGGAGATCGCGTTCGCCGCGCTGTTCGCCGCGGTCGTCGCTGGGGTGCTCGTGCTGCTGATCGCCGTGACGCTCATCCTGCTCAAGCTCGGATTCCTGCTGCTGCTCGTGGTAGGGCCGTTCTTCCTGCTGATCGGGACGCATCCCGGCTTCGGCCGGGTGGTCGCGCTGCGCTGGCTCGAGCTGCTCATCGGAGTCCTGCTCAAACAGGCGGCGGTCGCGCTGGTGCTGAGCGTCCTGGTCTATTCCTATGCGCTGATTATGGGTACCAGTGATGCGGTGCTGCCGTGGGCACTGAAGATCCTGATGATCGCGCTCGTGACGATCGCGGTGTTCATCTACCGGCGGCCGTTCCAGCACCTGTTCTCGGCCGTCGGCTACGGGGTGATCGGCTCCAGGGAACGGGCGAACGCCGATCTCGCCTGGGCCGGGTCGACGCTGCGCGCGAACACCCGCAGTGCGGCCACCGCCGTTCCCGGCTTCGCCGCCTACCGGGCCGCCCGCTGGGCACGGCGCAATCCCGCGCAGGCAGCGGGCCTGGCAGCCAGTGGCGGCGCGGGCGGGTCTGGCGCCGGCGCCGCAGCGGCAAGGGCAGCGGCGGCTCAGGGCACGGCCGCGGGCATGCCCGATGCTGACGGCGCGGTCGTGCTGGCCGGCCAGGATGGCTACCCGCCGGATCTTGCCGCCGCAGCTAGCGGCGCGGCGGGCCATGCCGCGGCAGGCAACGGCACCGACGTGGCGAGCGGCGGCAGCCGGCCCGGCGTGGCGGCCCGCGCCCGGTCCTGGGCGGCCTCGGCCGGCGGCGGTTCCGGCCGGTCAGCGCCGCCGCTGAATCTCCCGCCGCGTAACGGCAGCGGCGCGCCCGCGGCGCGGGGCGGCAGCGGCGCGGCCCCGTCGGGCTGGGCAAGGAATGGCGGCGAGGGCGGGAACGACCACCACGGCGGGCTGGCCCGGTCGGGCTCCGCTGGCTACTCCGGCCCGCCCGGCCGCAGCGCCGCCGCCGGCCGCGGCGACCCGGGGCCCGCCAGCGGCCCGGCCGCACCCGCTCCGGCCGTCAGCGGCCCGGCGGCGCCGGCCTGGCGGCCCGCTTTCACCGCGCGGTCCACGCCGCGCCATGGACCCGCCGGGCCGGATCCGGCTGCGGGCGGCAGTGGCGGCCGCGGTGCTCCGCCGGCCAGGCTCGCCCCCTCGGTCAGGTCCGCCCCGCCGGTCAGGTCGGCCGGGGCCGGCCGCGCCGCCGCAGCCCTGGTCGGCCAGCCGGCCGTCCCGGCGGCGGGCCCAGGGACCGGCCCGTTTGCCGGGAGCCAGGCGGAGGGCCAGGGACCGGCGCCGATGACCCCGTTCTGGCTCCGTCCCATCCGCCGCCGGAAGTAGCGGAAGAGCCATGGAACCGACGCCCGGCCAGCGGAAAGCCGCTTTCGCCCTGATCGTCGTCGCCCTGGCGGGACTGGGCATATTCCTGGTCAGGCCGGGCACATCCGGGTCCGCTGGGCCGGCCAGGTCGCCGGCACCATCCCGGCCCGCCTCGTCGCCGGGCGGCCCGGCGGTGGCGTTGACGCCGCCGCCCGCTGCGACGTCAGCCCCCGCCACGGCGCCAGATCCCGCCCTTACCACGGCGGGCACGGCCAACATCTACCAATGGCTCCCGTTCACCGCGGCGGAGCTGACCAGGGCAGCGGCGGTGGCCACCAGGTTCGGTGTGCTCTACGAGACGTTCTCCTATAGCGAGAGCGCCGCGGCCTACGTGCAGAAGATGCAGAGCGTGATCACAGCGCAGCTGTCCCAGGTGCTGGGGCGCGCCTATGCCACGCCTGGCCTCGCCGGGCCGCGGGCCAAGGCGAAGCAGGTCTCGGTCGGCTTCGCCAGCATCAGCTCGCTGCGCGCGTTCGGATCCGGCAGCATCACGTTCATCGTCGCCATCAGCCAGAAGGTCACCGGCACCCGGGGGACCAGCCGGAGCACGGGGCAGTACGCGGTGACCGTGGCCGGCTCGGGCGGCAGCTGGCAGGTGAGCGACATCCAGCTTGCATCGGCGGGGAACTCATGATAGGGCCAGCCGCCCCCGCCGAACGCAACCGGGGCGTCGTCATCGCGGTCGTCTGCATGGCCGGGCTGCTCATCCTCGGCCTGATCGCGGCGCCGATGCTGTTCTTTGCCAGCAGCGGCCAGCTCTTCGCGTCCGGCAGCGGCTGCTCAGCCGCGCGGGGTGGCAAAGCCGGGCAGCCGCCGCCCAGCCAGCAGGCCCGCAATTCGATCCCGGCCAATTACCTCGCGCTGTTCAAGGCGACCGGCCGCAAGTACGGGTTCCCGTGGGTGATCCTGGCCGGCATCGGCAAGGTCGAGAGCAACGACGGCCGGACCACTCTGCCGGGAGTGCACAGCGGCGCGAACGCGTTCGGCGCGGCTGGCCCGATGCAGATCGGGATCGGCGGCGCCGCCGGTGACACCTGGGGCGGCGCGCCCGTCCATCCGGCGGGCACGCGGGTCAGCGGCGTGGCGATCGACGCCAATCACGATGGCGTGGCCAGCGTCTACGAGCCGGCCGACGCCATCGCCGGCGCCGCCAGGTACCTGCTCGCGCACGGGGTGCTCGACAACGTCGCCGGGGCGATCTTCGCCTACAACCACCTGCAGTCCTACGTTCAGACGGTGCTGTCCTGGGCCGGGAGCTATGCCAGCGGCGGCTTCTCGGTCAGCCCGGTGACGCTCGACAGCGCGCCTGGCTGCCTGCCCGGCGTTGGCCGGGCACCGAACGTGGCCACCAGCACCGTCATCGCCTTCGCCGAGCAGCAGCTGGGCAAGCCCTACCAGTGGGGCGGCACAGGCCCGGACGCCTTCGACTGCTCCGGCCTGGTGATGGCGGCGTACCGGGCGGCTGGCCTTGACATTCCGCGCACGTCCGAGCTGCAGTGGACGTCGGGGCCGCGGGTCAGTCCCAGCCAGGTCGAGCCCGGGGACCTGGTGTTCTTCGCCGGCTCCGATGGCACGCGGGCCTCACCGGGACATGTCGGGCTCGTCATCGGCGGCGGAAAGATGATCGAGGCGTTCGCCACCGGCTTCCCGATCCGCATCGCTACTTACGGCAACCGGGCTCCGGTCGGCTTCACCCGTCCGTGGGCGCACCGCGGCGTCGTGCTGACCGGCCATCGCTCCGGCGGCTGAGCCTGCTGCCCCGGCGCCTGGCCGGAGTCCGCGCCCGGGTGGCCTTCCCCGCAGGCTCAGGCCGCGCTCGCGGTCGCGGGAAGCGCGGCATGAGATCCTGGACCCGCGCCCGGCCGGTAGCTCAGCTGGCTCGCGGGCGTGCCCTGGAGTCGGGAGGCTAGGTGGACTTCGAGCTGTCCGCGGAGCAGCGGCTCTTCCGTGACACCCTGCGCGCGTTCGTGGACAAGCAGATCCGGCCGGTGGCCCGCGAGTGGGAGGCGGCCGGCCGCTACCCGGACGAGATCGTGGCGATCATGCGCGAGATGGGCCTGTTCGGCCTGGCCGTGCCGGAAGAGTACGGCGGGATGGGCGCCGACATGGTGTCGCTGGCGCTGGCTTTCGAGGAGATCTCCCGGGGCTGGATGGGCGTGGCCGGCATTCTTGGCAGCCATTCGCTGTCCTGCTGGATGATCACCAGGTACGGCACCGACGAGCAGAAACGCGCCCACCTGCCCGCGCTGGCCAGCGGCGAGCGCCGGACCGGCATCGCGCTGACCGAGCCGGCGGCGGGCAGCGACCTGCAGGGCATCGGCACGACAGCGCGCCGGGACGGCGACACTTACATCCTGAACGGCAGGAAGACGTGGATCACCAACGCGCGGCACGCTGACCCGCTGCCGGTGCTGGTGAAGACCGACCCCGCCGCCAGGCCGGCGCACGCAGGGATGTCGGTGCTGCTCGTCGATGCCGGCACGCCGGGCTTCGAGGTGGTGCGTGACCTGCCCAAGCTCGGCTACCACGGCCCGGAGACATGCGAGCTGGTGCTCGATGAGGTCCGGGTACCCGCGGCGGCGCTGCTCGGCGGCACTGAGGGCAGCGGATTGCAGCAGGTGCTTGCCGCACTCGAAACAGGCCGGATCAACGTCGCTGCCCGCGCGGTCGGCGTCGCGCAGGAGGCCTACGACCAGGCGCTGCGCTACGCGGGGGAGCGGGAGGCGTTCGGCCAGAAGATCTCCGGGTTCCAGGCCGTCCAGCTGAAGCTGGCCGACATGGCGATGAAGGTGCAGTCGGCGCGGCTGCTCGTGTACTGGGCCGCATCCCGGGCCGATGCCGGCCAGCGCTCCGACATGGAGTCCGGGATGGCCAAGGTCTATGCGTCCGAGGTGGCAATGGAGTGCGCGGTGACCGCGATGCAGGTACACGGTGGCTACGGTTACTCCCGCGAGTTCACCGTCGAGCGCCTGTACCGTGACGCCCCGCTCATGGTCATCGGTGAGGGGACCAACGACATCCTCCGCACGGTGATCGCCCGTTCGCTGACCAGCGGCCGCGGCATCATCGGCTGACCGCTGCTGGCATTCGGCTGTCCGTGTCCGTCCGCCCCGGCGCTGGCCTGCCGGGATGCTGCAGGGCACCTCGCAACCCGCTCGATGTGGCAGTGAGCGGGCTGGGTGCCGCTGAAAGCCATATCGAGCGGCATTGACCGGCTCGCAGTTGACCTGCTGGGCCCGGCTCAGCGGGCCGTCGGCACGGCTGCAGCAGGGGCGGGCTCGGCTTTGACGGCGTTGAGCGCGTCCTTGGCCGTCCCGAGTTTCTCGTACAGGAACAGTACGGCTTCCCCGGCGGCCATCGAGACCGCGCGGAGCAGAGCCTGCGCCGGGCCGTCCGCTGCGACGCAGGCAATATCCGGCCGGGCCCGGCGCATCGCCGCGCTGATCAGCTCGGTCATCTCGCCGGGCCGCCGGCCGCGCTTGTCCTCGTCCTCGTAGACCACGACCCGGCCAAACCAGGCCGCGATGACGCCGGCCGTCTCGATGACCAGGTCGTCGCGGCGGTCGCCGGGCAGGGTCACGGCGGCCACCGGCTGACCGCCCCAGACGTTCCTGATCATGGCGCCGGTCTCCTGGAGCGCGGCGGCGTTGTGCCCGTAGTCCACGATGACCGGGCTGCCGGACGCCTGGTAGATGTTCCCGCGGCCGGGATTGTTCTCCGCCGGGGTGAAGGTGCCAAGGGCTTGGCCGATGTCCTTCGCGCTGACGCCCAGTGCCCGGCAGGCGGCGACGGCCGCGAGCGCGTTGGCCACGACGTGCGGGGCCAGGCCGCCGAAGGCGCCCGGCAGTTCGGCGACTGCGGCCAGCGCCCGTTCGCTGCCGCACTCGATCTCGATCAGCTGGCCGTCGCGCAGCACGCAGCTGATCCCCCCGGCCGCCTGGTGCTGCTGCACCACCGGGTTGCCCGGATCCAGGCTGAAATACCTGATGACCGGCGCGTGCCTGCGCACCGCAGGGCGACGGGCGAACGCGGCCACGGCAGGGTCGTCGGCGTTCAGCACGACCGTCCCGCCGTCGCGGATCTCCTCCGCGACCAGTGCCTTGACGTCGATGAGCTCATCGAGGTCATCGACGCCGTCCGCGCCCAGGTGGTCGGCGGTGATGTTGGTGATCACCGCAACATCGGCCTTGTCGTAGCCGAGGCCCTGCCGGAGAATCCCGCCCCGCGCGGTCTCCAGGACCGCCACCTCGACCGCCGGGTCGTCCAGCACCATCTCCGCGGACCTGGGGCCTGAGGCATCAGCCTGGTAGATCATCCGCCCGGCGGAGTAGACGCCGTCCGTGGTGGTCAGGCCCGCCCGCAGGCCAGCCTGGCGCAGAATGTGACCGATCATGCGGACCGTGGTCGTCTTCCCGTTGGTGCCGGTGACGGCGACCACCGGGACCGTGGCGGGCGCCCCTGGCGGGTACAGCCGGTCGATGATCGGGCCGGCCACGTCCCTGGGCATGCCCTCGGCCGGCGACAGGTGCATCCGCAGCCCCGGACAGGCGTTGATCTCGATCACGGCGCCGCGGGCCAGGTCATGCGGGCTGCCGCCGGGCAACGGCGCCGAGATGTCGGCGAGCCGGATGTCGATGCCGCAGATGTCCAGGCCGGCCGCGGCGGCCGCCCGCCGGCATATCCCGGCCACGTCCTCGTGCAGCTGATCAGTCACGTCCCGGCTGGTGCCGCCGGTCGACAGGTTGGCGTTCTTGCGCAGCGTGATGAGCTCGCCGGCGGCCGGTACCGAGCCTGGCCCCAGCCCGCTCTCCGCGAGGTGGCTGACCGCTGCCTCGTCCAGCATGATCCTGGTCAGCGCGCGAGCGTGCCCGTCGCCGCGCCTCGGATCGGTGTTGGCCCGGTCAGCGAGCTGCCGGATGGTGCTGATGCCATCACCGGTTACCGACGCCGGCCGAAGCTCGGCCGCGGCGACGACCCGGCCGTCGATGACGAGTACGCGGTAGTCCCGGCCGGGGATGAAGGTCTCGACGATCACCGCGGGATTCGCGGCACTGGCCCTCGCATAGGCCGCCTCGGCTTGCGCCGGTGTCAGCACGCCTGGGGTGACGCCGGCACCGTGATTTCCGTTCACCGGTTTAATCACTACCGGTGCGGCGATGAGTTCGAGCAGTTCGGCGGCCTGCCGCGGGCTGCGGGCAATCCCGCCGTCGGGCACCGGGATGCCTGCGTCGGCCAGCAGTCGCTTGGCCAGCACCTTGTCGGAGGCGATGTCCACCCCGACGGCGGAGGTCTGCTCAGTGAGCGCCGCGCACACTAGCCGCCGGTGGCAGCCATAGCCGAGCCTGAGCATGCTCCGGCTGCCGATCCGGCGGACCGGGATTCCGCGGCGGCGGGCGGCATCGGCTATCGCTGCCGTGCTGACGCCCAGGCTCTCGCCCTCCACCAGCCGGGAGATCCTGGCGATGCCGGCCTCGAACCGCGGCGCGCGGTGCTCCAGCAGGTCGCTGACTCCCGCGATGGCGATCGTCAGCAGTTCGGCCGGGACGCAGGAGTCCGCTGGCTCGTCTGCCGGGCACTCCAGCACGATGTCGTAGCGGCCGTCGGCGCCGGCCCACAGCGTCTTGCCCAGGTGCACATCACGGCCTGCCAGCCCGGACAGCTCGAGTGCGACATGCTCGGTGACGTGGCCGAAGTAGGTGCCGCGGGCCAGCGCAGCCAGGAAGCCGCCGGGCCGTCCCGCCGCGCAGTGATGGTCAGCAAGGCCGGGCAGCGCTGTGGTCAGCCTGCTGGCGAACCCGGGGTACTCGGCCGTCTCCTTGCAGCTCAGCTCGCCGAGCTCGAGCCGCGCGACGCTGACTGGCCTGGCGGTGTAAACGTTCGGGCCGTTCAGGTGGCGCAGGTCTTCCAGCCGCACGTCCGCTCCCTGGTGCTAGTCGTTTGATCGGCTGACCCCGGCTGCCGCCGGGGCGGTCTTCGTCCTCGCTTTCGCGGGCTGGGCCATCGCTTTCGCGGGGGCTGGGGCGTCGCTTTCGCGGGGGCCAGGCCGTCGCTTTCGCGGAGTATTTTTTCCCGCGCCGCCGGGCGCATCTGCCGCAGGCCGCCTTCAGTACCTGTCGTGCGCGGGCCCGATCGACGGCGTGCGATGCTCGATGTCGAACAGGCATCCGGCGGGCAGCAGGTGCAGGCGCACGTCGTACAGGGTGATCGGGTCGAGGTCACCGGCCGGGTGCACGACCGTGGAATTCTCCGCGTCGGCCACCGTGGCGACCCCGGTGCCGAGTACCTCGAAACTGGTCCCTGTCACCAGGATCGCGGTGTTCTCGTCGATGCCCACGCCCAGGTGATCAGGGTCAAGCGCGACCGCGCTCAGCAGCCGAGGCAGCCGGCCGCGCTCACCGAAATGCATGTCGATGACCAGCTTCGGGACGAGGCCGAGGCCGGGTCCGGTCCGCACAGCGGCGGCTGCCACCTCCGGGCCCTGCCCGCCTACTATCATCGTGCGGCCCATGGCGGTGGCGCCGGCACTGGTGCCGGCGATGACAAGGCCGCGGGCCAGTTCGTCGCGCAGAATGTCGTTAGTCCTGGAGCCGACCAGCGTGCGAAGGCGCGACTGGTCGCCGCCGCTGAAGAAGACGCCGGTGGCGGCGGTCAGCATCTCGGCCGCCTCGTCCCCGTCGGCGTCCGCCCGGCCGCAGAGCCTGAGTTCCCATGTCTGCTCCACGCCGAGCTTGCGGAACACTCGCTCATACTCGGCGTGCGCCTCGTCGGGCATGCCGGTCGCCGTAGTGACGAGCACGATCTGCGCCTGGTCACCGCCGCATAGCGCGACGAACCGGTCAAGCAGCCCGGTGCCGCAGCACCTATCCTCGGCTCCGCCGATGATCAGCAGGCGGCCTTCCTGCTGCCCGCTGGGCGGCTGCCAGTCCAGCGGCGCGCGGCCTAGCCGTGGCCAGTCCACCGCACCAGCGTCCATATTCACGAACGAATTGTTACCCAGAGTATTCGCCGGGCAACCGTTAATCACTTTCTGTGATGGATAGGACCGGGTTCTCGTGCCGTTCGGCACCCTGTCCCATGATCACGGAAACTTCGGCGGGCTCCAGCCCCCCCTTTGTTTCCGCGATCATGGAACAGCTACGACTGGGGGGCATCTCCGAACCAATGCGGGACGGTTCAGGGCAAGTGCAGGACACAGTCGCGGCCGCAAGACCGCACTGGCCCAGGCCATCCGCGCCGGGAGAGCACCGCGCCGACCTCGGCGGCGACCGAGCAGGGCCGCATGGTCACATCGGACCAGCCATAGCGAAGCGTGATGATCCCGTCTGCCGCGGCGGCATTGTCCCTTCGCACGTCGCGCCACCGAGCTTCGGCCGGGTGCGCGAGCCGGCCATCAGTCTCCACCGCGACCAGGTACCTGCGGTAGAGCATGTCCCGGTACTCACTGCGGCTGCCGCGGGCCGCGCGGAACTGGCGTTCGGCGCGCGGCAGTCCATGCGGGCGTTCGACATTGTGCAGGTAGCGGAATTCAAGTACGGCGTGCGCGCCGCCCGCGATGTCGCCGGGCGCCAGCAGCAGCGCGTCGCGGAAGCGCAGCCTGGCGCGCTGCGACATCGCGTCACGGACCCGCTGCGGCGTGGTCAGCCGCCCGCCGCAGGCGCCGCACACCCAGCCCAGCGCATCGTCAAAGGTGAGCGCGACCTGAGTGAGATCGAGCACTGTCTCCTCGATCCGGGTACGCGGCGGCGACTGGCACGGATGTCTTGCTGCCAGGATTCGTGCCGATCGATGGATGATGACGCCAGGAGTCCGACGTACCCGGCGGTCGGAGGGTGTTAGCGACCTCGTTATTTGGTGACGTACCGGCAGCGCTCCGTGAGCACGGTTCGGCAACGCTTGATGAGCACTGCTGTTACTTTCGCCGCCCTCGCTATGCGCGCCTGCCTCGGTCTGTCAGGACGCCATGAGCGCCACGCTGAACAGGGTGATCTGTGTGCCCGATCTGCTCGCCGACATGGCTGACCGTTTCCGGTCATGCCGAGGACGGGCGTCATCGCTGAACCTGGCGGGGCACTGATGCCGATCCCTCCGATTCCGGAGTACCCGAGCTTCATCGAAGAGCTGGGCCATGCCCTTACGGACGGCGAGACCCTCACC
>DATGVY010000606.1:0-8642 GCA_035299845.1 Streptosporangiaceae bacterium | reverse complement strand
GACCAGGCCGCGGTAGGAGGTGCGGCCGCCGGCCCTGGCCACGGACTTGGACACGATCGATGACGAGGTGTTCGGCGCGCAGTGCACCATCTTCGCGCCCGCGTCCTGGTGCTGCCCGGTGCCCGCGAACGCCACCGACAGCGTCTCGCCCCTGGCATGCTCCCCCATCAGGTAGACCGACGGGTACTTCATCGTGACCTTGGAGCCGATGTTGCCGTCGACCCACTCCATGCTCGCGCCCGCCTGCGCGATCGCCCGCTTGGTGACCAGGTTATAGACGTTGTTCGACCAGTTCTGGATCGTGGTGTAGCGGCAGTGTGCGCCGGCCTTCACGATGATCTCGACGACCGCCGAGTGCAGCGAGTCTGAGGAATAGATCGGCGCCGTGCAGCCCTCGACGTAGTGCACGCTAGCGCCCTCGTCGACGATGATCAGCGTCCGCTCGAACTGCCCCATGTTCTCGGTGTTGATCCGGAAATAGGCCTGCAGCGGGATGTCCACGTGCACGCCCTTGGGCACGTAGATGAAGGACCCACCGGACCATACCGCGGTGTTCAGCGAGGCGAACTTGTTGTCGCCCACCGGGATCACAGTGGCGAAGTACTCCTGGAACAGCTCAGGGTGCTCGCGCAGCGCGGTGTCGGTGTCCTTGAAGATGACGCCCTTGTCCTCAAGGTCCTCGCGGATCTTGTGGTAGACGACTTCGCTTTCGTACTGCGCGGCCACGCCGGCGACTAGGCGCTGCTTCTCTGCCTCGGGGATGCCGAGCCGGTCGTAGGTGTTCTTGATGTCGGCGGGCAGCTCTTCCCAGCTAGCCGCCTGCTTCTCGGTCGACCTGACGAAGTACTTGATGTTCTCGAAGTCGATGCCGGACAGGTCGGAGCCCCAGCTGGGCATGGGCTTGCGACGGAAGAGCTTGAGGCCCTTCAGGCGCAGGTCCAGCATCCAGTCCGGCTCGTCCTTCAGCATCGAGATGTTGCGGACGACTTCCTCGGACAGGCCGCGCCGCGCTGTAGCGCCTGCCGCGTCCGAGTCGGACCAGCCGAACTTATAGCTACCGAGCCCGTCGAGCTCGGGGTGAGTTGTCGTCGTGGTCATGCGGAGGTGCCTCCGGCCTTGTCGGTCATGGCGGGTGAACTTCGTCGGTCGCGATTCAGGGATTTCAGTAGCGATGGCGCCGTGATGTGGGTCGTGCAGACGCCGTCGCCGTGCGCGATGGTGGCGAGCCGCTGCACGGGGGTGCCGAGCAGGCGGCCGAACGCCTCGGTCTCGGCCTCGCAGAGCTGCGGGTACACGGCGGCAACATGCGCCACCGGGCAGTGATGCTGGCAGAGCTGCTCGCCGCCGCCGCCGGCCGCCGGCGCCCGGCTGGCCGACGCGGCGTAACCGTCCGCTGACAGCGCCCGCGCCAGCGCCATCACCCGCTCGCTGGCTGAGCCAGAGCCGACCGCGGCGCGATACCTGTTCTCCAGGTCGGCGATCTGCCGCCTGGCGAACTCGCCGACCGCCGCCGGCCCCGCCCGCTCGGCGAGGAACCGCAGCGCGCTGGTCGCGAGATCGTCGTAGGCATGCTCGAAGGCGCTGCGCCCGGCGTCGGTGATCGCGAACAGCCGGGCCGGCCTGCCGCGTCCCCTGGTCCCGTAGGACCGCGCGGTCCGGCCCTCGATCATGCCGTCCGCCAGCAGGTTGTCAAGGTGCCGCCGGACCGCCGCCGGGGTCAGGCCGAGCCTGGCGCTCAGTCCCGTCGCGGTTGCCGGGCCGTTCTCCAGGATCAGCCTGGCGATCCTGGCGCGGGTGCCGCGCTCGGAGCCGGACAGCGTTGCCGTAGCCTGGGCTGGTGCGGTCGCCTCGGCTGGTGCCGCCGCCCGGGCTGGTACGGCAGGCCGGGCCGGCGCAGCACCGCATGCGGGGCCCCCGGCGGGAGCGCCCGGCGCGTTGCGTGCCAGTCCCATGTTTTTCACAACATCATTGTGCCGTAAATAGTTCCCCGGCCGCAATCCGCCCCGCCGTTCGCGGCGATGACCCAGGACCGGCCCGCCCCGGCGCAGCAGCCCGCGATGCACAGCAGCCCAGATGGCGTCGTGCCGCCGCAGCTCGCGAGGCGGATGTGCGGGCGCGGACCGGGTCAGGCGAGGAAGCCGCGGAGCAGGGCGCCGGTGCCCTCAAGATGCTCGGTGACCGCCCTGCGGGCCTGCTCGGCGTCGCCGGCCAGGATCGCGTCCACGATGGCGGCATGCTGCCCGGCCGTGTGGTCAATATTGCGCCGCAGCACCGGGATGGCGTTGAGCAGGTCGTTCAGCCGCATGCGGGCATCCGCGCAGGCGGCGGCCAGCAAGGTCGATCCGGTCAGCTCGGCGATCGACAGGTGAAACAGCGTGTCCAGCCGCCGGTAGTCCTGCGGGCTGGCCCGGTTCACGTCCGCGAGGCGGGCCTGCAGGGTGTCGCGCACGCTGGCGGGCGGGGCCGCGCCCGCCGCCTGGGCCAGCAGCTGGGCCGAGCCGGTCTCGACCGCCAGCCGGAACGTCAGCGCGTCGGTGAGCTTGTCGCCGTCCTCGCGCGCGATGCGGCGCAGCTCGCCCGGGCGTGGCGCGGGCGGCCGGTAGGTCACGAAAGTGCCGCCGGAGCGCCCGCGCCTTGATTCGATGAAGCCGGCCTGCTGCAATTCGCGGATGGCCTCGCGCAGCGTGAGGCGGCTGATGCCGAGCTGGGCGGCGAGATCTCGCTCGGACGGGAACCGCTCCCCCGGCCCGACCACGCCGAGCTTGATCACGGTCAGCAGCCGCTCGACCGTCTCCTCGAAGGCGTTGCCTGCCCGCACCGGCCGCAGGACGGTGGCCAGCTCAAGTCCGCCAGTAGCCACGATCGTCCTCCGCGGGGACGGCATTACCCGGATCCGAGCCTACGGCCGGGCCGGTAGCACCCAGGTCCGGCTGGCCCGGCACGCGGGTCCCCCTCCTCACCCACCTGCCGAGCCGTGGGGCCCGTGATGATGAATTCGGCCAGGGGTATTGACATTGTCCCAGACCTGTCCATCATTGGTCTGATATTGAACCATTAGAAACCGGCCGCCGGCTAGAGGCTCCCCGCGCCCTCCGCCGCCGGCCTCAGCCCGCGCCCTGACCAGAGGAGCATGCCGTGTCGGTCAACGAGCAAGCGGCCCCAGCGCCGCTCGGCAGTGACGAAGCAACTCTCCACCAGCTCGGCTACGCCCAGGAACTGCGCAGGCGGATGTCGGGATTCTCGAATTTCGCCGTGTCCTTCACGATCATCTCGATCCTGTCCGGCGCCCTGACCCTGTACGGCTTCGGGATGGCCACCGGCGGGCCCGCGATTATCGTCTGGGGCTGGCCGATCGTCGGGATCATGACCCTCTTCGTCGGCCTGTCGATGGCGGAGGTGTGCTCCAGCTTCCCGACTGCGGGCGGCCTGTACTACTGGGCGGCCAAGCTCGCCAGGCACAACGGCCCGGCCTGGTCCTGGTTCACCGGATGGTTCAACTTCCTCGGCCAGGTAGCGGTCACCGCCGGTATCGACTTCGGTGCCGCGTTCTTCATCAACGCGCTGCTCAACCTGCAGTTCGGCACCCCTACCTATCACTGGGTCACGATCCTGATCTTCGCGGGCGTGCTGCTCCTGCACGGCCTGCTGAACCAGTTCGGCATCCGGCTGGTCGCGCTGCTGAACGACATCAGCGTCTGGTGGCACATCTTCGGCGTGCTGATCATCGTCGGCGTGCTGACCTTCGTGCCGGCCCATCACCAGTCGGCCAAGTTCGTGTTTACCTCCACCTTCAATATCACCGGCTGGCACAGCACCTTCTACGTGCTGCTGCTCGGCCTGCTGCTCGCGCAGTACACGTTCACCGGGTATGATGCCTCGGCGCACATGACGGAGGAGACCCGCACGGCCGCGATCAGCGGCCCGCGCGGCATCGTGATGTCCATCGTGGTCTCCCTGTTCGCCGGCTGGATCCTGCTGATCGGGATCACGTTCGCGATCCAGCACTACACAGCCGAGCTTGCCTCGGCCACCGGCGTCCCGCCGGCCCAGATCTTCATCGACGCGGTCGGGGCGACTGGCGGGAAGCTGCTGCTGCTGGTCGCGATCGGCGCCCAGTTGTTCTGCGGGATGTCCTCAGTCACCGCGAACTCCCGGATGATCTACGCGTTCTCGCGGGACGGGGCGGTGCCTGGATCCGCGTTCTGGCACCGGGTGAACAAGCGCAGCAGGACCCCGACCAACGCGATCTGGCTGGCCGCGGCCGGCGCGCTCATCCTCGGCCTGCCCTACCTGTGGAACAACGTCGCATACGCCGCGGTCACCTCGATCGCCGTGATTGGCCTGTACATCGCGTACGTGCTGCCGACCTTCCTGCGGCTCCGGCAGGGCACCAGCTTCCAGCGCGGCCCCTGGCACCTTGGCCAGTGGAGCATGCTGGTCGGCACCATTGCGGTCATCTGGGTGATCTTCATCACGATCCTGTTCATGCTGCCGACCGCGAGTCCCATCGGCTTCAAGACCTTCAACTACACCGTGGTCGCCGTGGTCGCGGTCGTTGGCTTCGCCGGCATCTACTGGCTCGTCTCGGCCCGCAAGTGGTTCACCGGGCCGCGGGTGCAGGGCACGGCAGAGGAACTGGCCGCGATCGAGCACGAGCTCGAGGTCTGAGCGGCCGCGCGTGCCTGCGGCGTCCGTGCGCCCGCGGCGTCCGTGCGCCGACCGCGCTCGTGCGCCTACGGTTGGCTGATGGACTATAGGGAGCTTGCCAGCGGGCGGGCCTGCTCCGTGATCGGCGTGCTCCCGGCTGGGCATGCCGCGAGGATGGGACGCAGATGGTAGGTCATCGCGGTGACGAGGCCGCGCGCCAGCAGCGGCGCGGGATGATGACACTGGAGCGGCTGCGCACCGGGTACGGCACCGGCGAGGTCGACACGGTGGTGCTCGCGTTCACCGACATGCAGGGGCGGCTGCAGGGCAAGCGCCTGTCGGCCGAGTTCTTCCTCAGCGAGGTCGCCGAGAACTACTCGGAGGGCTGCAACTACCTGCTGGCGGTGGACGTCGACATGAACACCGTCGACGGCTACGCGATGTCGTCCTGGGCCCGCGGATACGGCGACTTCGTGCTGGTGCCCGACATGGGCACGCTGCGCCACGTCCCCTGGCACGAGTCCACCGTCCTGGTGCTCGCCGACCTGACCTGGCTGGACGGCGCCCCGGTCGTAGCGTCGCCGCGACAGATACTCAAGGCGCAGGCCGGTCGGCTGGCCGACAGGGGCTGGCAGGCGATGGCCGGGACCGAGCTTGAGTTCGTGGTGTATCAGGACTCCTACGAGCAGGCGGCCGCCAAGAGGTACCAGGATCTCGTTCCGGCGAACCAGTACAACGTGGACTACTCGATCCTGGGCACCTCGCGGATCGAGCCGCTGCTGCGCCGGGTCCGCAACGAGATGGCCGGCGCGGGCCTGTACGTGGAGTCGGCCAAGGGCGAGTGCAACCTCGGCCAGCACGAGATCGCGTTCCGGTACGCGGACGCGGTCACCACCTGTGACAACCACTCGATCTACAAGACCGGATCCAAGGAGATCGCGGCGCAGGCCGGGATGAGCATCACGTTCATGGCCAAGCCCAACGCCCGGGAGGGCAACTCCTGCCACATCCATCTCTCGCTGCGCGGCGAGGACGGAACGCCGGTGCTGGCCGGGGACGGGCCGTACGGGCTGTCGAAGCTCGGCGAGCACTTCCTGGCCGGCCAGCTGGCCGCGATGCGCGAGCTGACGCTCTGCTACGCGCCGAACATCAACTCCTACAAGCGCTACGTGCCCGGCAGCTTCGCGCCGACCGCCGTCCGGTGGGGGGTGGACAACCGGACCTGCGCGCTGCGGCTGGTCGGCCACGGCCACTCGCTGCGGGCGGAGAACCGGACCCCGGGCGGCGACGTGAATCCCTATCTGGCGGTGGCCGCCATGATCGCCGCCGGGCTGCACGGCATCGATCACGAGCTGCCGCTGGAACCCGCCTGCGACGGCAACGCCTACCTGGACATGAGCTCGCGAATGCCGCACACGCTGCGCGACGCGCTCGAGCTATGGGAGAAGAGCGAGCTTGCCAGCGCGTCGTTCGGCCCGGAGGTACAGGAGCATTACGCCAACTACGCCCGGGTGGAGCTCGCCGCCTACGACGCCGCGGTGACCGACTGGGAGCTGCGCCGCTGCTTCGAGCGGCTCTGACGTCCGAGCAGTCGCCCGGCCGCGGCCAGGATGCCGTCAGGACCACCGCCGACCGCATCACAGGGAGTGACCATCGCATGTCCGAGTTCACCGTCGTGAACCCAGCCACCGAGGAGATCGTCGCCACGGTGGCGCGCACCTCCGTCGGCGAGACTGACGCCGCGATCGAGCGCGCCGTGGCGGCACAGGCGGCCTGGCGGGCGGTCGCCCCGGCCGACCGGGCCGGGCTCTTGCGCGGCTTCGCCAGTGCAGTGGACGCCCATATCGAGGAGCTGGCCGGCCTTGAGGTGACCGGCGCCGGGCACCCGGTCGGCCAGGCCCGCTGGGAGGCGGGCCAGGTCCGCGACGTGCTGACCTACTACTCGGCCGCGCCCGAGCGGGCATCCGGCAGGCAGATCCCGGTAGCCGGCGGCCTGGACGTCACGTTCGCCGAGCCCGTCGGGGTGGTCGGGCTGATCGTGCCGTGGAACTTCCCGATGCCGATCCTGTCCTGGGGCCTGGCGCCGGCCCTGGCCGCAGGCAACACCGTGATCGCCAAGCCCGCTGAGATGACGCCGCTGACCGCGGTCAGGATCGGCGAGCTTGCGCTGGCGGCGGGCATCCCGGCGGGGGTATTCCAGGTGCTGCCGGGGAAGGGCAGCGTCGTCGGGCAGCGGCTGGTTGACCACCCGGCCGTCCGCAAGATCGTGTTCACCGGCTCCACCGAGGTCGGCCGCGAGATCATGGCCGGCTGCGCGCGGCAGGTGAAGCGGGTCACCCTGGAGCTGGGCGGCAAGAGCGCCAACATCGTGTTCGCCGACGCCGACCTGGAGCGGGCGGCGGCCACCGCGCCGCAGGCTGCGTTCGACAACGCCGGCCAGGACTGCTGCGCCCGGTCGCGGATCCTGGTGCAGCGCTCGGTCCTTGACCGCTTCATGGAGCTGCTCGAGCCCGCGGTCAAGGCCGTCGCGGTCGGTGACCCGGCCTCGGCTGCCACCCAGATGGGGCCGCTGATCTCGGCCGCGCACCGGGATCGCGTCGCCTCCTACGTGCCGGACGGCGCGCCGGTCGCGTTCCGTGGCACCGCTCCCGGCGGGCCCGGCCACTGGTACCCCCCGACCGTGCTCGCGCCGGTCCGGATGGATGACCCGGCCTACACCGAGGAGGTGTTCGGCCCGGTGCTGACCGTGACGCCGTTCGAGGACGAGGCGATGGCGGTGGCGATCGCCAACGACACGCCCTACGGCCTGTCCGGATCGATCTGGACCAGGGATATCGGCCGTGCGATCCGGGTGGCGAGGGCAGTGGAGACCGGCAACCTGTCGGTGAACTCGCATTCGTCCGTGCGCTACTCCACCCCGTTCGGCGGGTTCAAGCAGTCCGGGCTCGGCCGCGAACTCGGGCCGGACGCGCTCGATGCCTTCACCGAGACCAAGAACGTCTTCATCGCAACGGAGGAGTGAGTACAGACATGCAGCGCTTGCAGGATCGGGTCGCCGTCGTCACCGGGGCCGGCAGCGGTATCGGGCTTGCCAGCGCGCGCCGGCTCGCCGCCGAGGGAGCGGTCGTCGTTGCCGTCGACATCGACGAGGCGGCGGGCAAGGTGGCCGCGGAGGAAACCGGCGGCACGTTCATCGCGGCCGACGTGGCCCGTGAGGATGACGTCCAGCGCCTGTATGAGACCGTTGTCGCACGGCACGGGCAAGTGGACATTGCGTTCAACAATGCCGGCATCTCGCCGCCGGAGGATGACTCCATCCTGACTACCGGGCTCGATGCCTGGCGGCGGGTCCAGGAGGTCAACCTGACCTCGGTCTATCTCTGCTGCAAGCACGTGATCCCGCACATGCAGCGGCGCGGCAAGGGCTCGATCATCAACACCGCGTCGTTCGTGGCCGTGCTCGGCGCGGCGACCTCGCAGATCTCCTATACCGCGTCCAAAGGCGGCGTGCTGGCGATGAGCCGCGAGCTCGGCGTGCAGTTCGCCCGGGCGGGCATCCGGGTGAACGCGCTGTGCCCCGGCCCGGTCAACACCCCGCTGCTGCAGGAGCTCTTCGCCAAGGATCCCGAGCTTGCGGCGCGGCGGCTGGTGCACATCCCGGCCGGCCGGTTCGCTGAGCCGGAGGAGATTGCCGCCGCGGTCGCGTTCCTGGCCAGCGACGACGCGTCCTTCGTCACCGCCTCGTCGTTCCTCGTCGATGGCGGCATCTCCGGCGCCTACGTGACGCCGCTGTAACCGCTCGGCCGTGCGTCCGCGCTCGCCGTCCATGATCACGGAAACCTTGGCGGGCTCTGGAGGCTGTCGCACAACTCGTGATCTTGAAAAGTCAAGCTGCTGGAACACAGCGTTTTGAGTAGTTGATCCCCATTTGAAGGGTCGAATAGTTGCCTCAGATGGACCGGCGCTCCACTACATATGAGTAGACGGCAGTTGTG
>DATGVY010000605.1:0-1888 GCA_035299845.1 Streptosporangiaceae bacterium | reverse complement strand
CGCCGGACGACCGGGCGGCGATCCTGGCCGCCCGGCGGATCAGCGTCTCGCCCTCCGGCCCGCCGGTCAGCGCGACCGCCACCCGCTCCCGGGCTTCCCAGGTGCCGTGGATGCCATGCGCCGCCCGGTAGCGCTGCAGGCCCTCGTCCACCCTGTCGGCCAGCCAGAGCAGGGCAAGCTCCCGCAGCGCGGCCAGGTTGCCGGCCCGGAAGTAATGG
This sequence comes from Streptosporangiaceae bacterium, assembly GCA_035299845.1. Lineage (GTDB taxonomy): Bacteria > Actinomycetota > Actinomycetes > Streptosporangiales > Streptosporangiaceae > Palsa-506. The sequence goes on along the minus strand of DATGVY010000605.1, from coordinate 1,670 downwards.
GTGAGCGCGGCATCGATCTTCTCTGCCGAGTAGATGTTCCCGTGCGCCATCCGGCGCCGCAGCGCCTCCGGGGTCATGTCGACGAGCTCGACCTGATCGGCGGCGCGGACCATCGCGTCGGGGACGGTTTCCCGCTGCGGCACGCCGGTGATTTTCTCGACGACATCGTTGAGTGATTCCAGGTGCTGGATGTTGACTGTCGAGATGACGTCGATGCCGGCCTCGAGCAGCTCCTCGACATCCTGCCAGCGCTTGGAGTTCCGCGATCCCGGCACGTTGGTGTGCGCGAACTCGTCGACCAGGGCGATCTGCGGCGCACGCGCGAGCACGGCGTCGACGTCCATCTCCTCGAACGTGGTGCCGCGGTAGGCCAGCCGCGCCCGTGGCACGATCTCGAGCCCGTCGAGCAAGGCGGCCGTGTGCTCCCTGCCGTGGGTCTCCACGAATGCCACGACGACCTCGGTGCCACGCTCCTGGCGGCGGTGACCCTCGCCGAGCATGGCGAAGGTCTTGCCGACCCCGGCGGCCGAGCCGAGGTAGATCCTCAGCTGTCCCCGGCCTTCGCGGCGGTCGGCCTGCTCGTCGCTGGTATCCATCGCTTTCCTATCGGCGTGCTGCGGTCATATCCGGAAGATAGACCACGATGCGGCCAGCGCCGGTCGTGCTGGCGGGCGGGCGCGGCCGGGCGGGCACCCAGGACCGCCCGGGATCGGTGCTCCGTTCGCCGCCGGCGCTGCTCCTCTCGCCGCCGGTGCGAGCGGCGGCCGGGGTTGCTCATGGCTATCAGTAACTTTAGGCTCACGCATAACTACTGACAGTGACAGAGCGTGCATTGTTATCTTCCGGCATCCGGCGTCATCCCGATACCGGGTAGCTCTCGTCGAGGGCGATGTTCAGGGTGAGCACGGTCACCCGCGGCTCGCCGAGGAACCCGAGCGTGCGGCCCTTGGTGTAGTGCCGGACCAGGGCCATGATCGCTGCCGGGCTGACGTGCCTGGCCGCTGCCACGCGATTCACCTGGATGGCGGCGTTCTGCGGCGAGATGTAGGGATCCAGGCCTGATGCCGATTCGGTCACCGCGTCCGGCGGGATCTGGGACACGCTGACGTGGTCGAACTTCGCGATCTGGGCCTGGCGGGCCTTGATGGCCGATACCAGGTCAGGGTTGCTCGGGCCGAGGTTGGATGCGGCGGAGAATCCGGGGTCGCAACCGTAGTCGGTCTTGACTGCGGCGTTGACCGCGGCGGACGGCCGGGGCTGGAAGTACTGCGGCAGCGGGTTGCCCTTGGCGTCGGTGAACTCCTGGCAGAGCAGGCTGGAACCGACCACCCGGCCGTGGTAGCTGACCAGCGAGCCGTTGGCCTGGTTGTGGAAGGCAACCTGGGCGACGCCGAACATCACCACCGGGTAGATGATCCCGCAGATCACCGTGAACAGGAGCAGGCCGCGCAGCGCCGCGATGACCTGCCGGACGGTGCCGGGAAGACGATTCATGTCAGATCAGCCGCCGAATCCGGGAATGAGTTGAATAATGAGGTCGATGGCCTTGATCCCGATGAACGGGATGATCAGCCCGCCGGCGCCGTAGATCCACAGGTTTCTGCGGAGCAGCGACTGGGCCGAGGCCGGCCGGTAGCGGACGCCGCGCAGCGCCAGCGGGATCAGCGCGA
>DATGVY010000604.1:0-2443 GCA_035299845.1 Streptosporangiaceae bacterium | reverse complement strand
CGCCTGGTAGAAGGCGCACGTGTAGCTGTGCGCCGGGCGCGCGGCACCCGGCCCGTCGTGATACCGGGCTGTCATGCGGTGCCCGCCGCACCGGCCGCAGCGCAGCAGCCCGGACAGCAGCGCCGAACCGTCCCGCGGCGCGCCGGGCGTGGCCGCGGTCTGCCTGTTGGCGGCCATCCGGGCGATGTTCGCCTCGTGTTCCCCGGCGGTGATGTAGGCCGGCAGCCGCCCGGGCAGCAGGACCAGCCACTCGTCACTGCCTTTCACCACGCGCCCGGTGCTGGGCCGGCCCGGCACCTTCCGCCGCGGCTCGACCTGGCGGCGGCCGTAGGCGTAATACCCGGCGTAGACCGGGTTGTGCAGCATGTTCTGCAATGTCTCCCTGGTCGGGCGCCGCCACTCCAGCTCCCCCTTCGACGGGCCGGAATGCACCCGGACCGGCAGCTGGACCTCCTGCTCGACCAGGTAGCGGAGCACCCCGTTGAGCGTCCCGAGCCGCGCGAAGGCGCTGAAGACGAGGCGGACCACGTGCTGCGCCTGCTCATCGGGGTCGAGGACGGCCTCGCCGGACGGCCGGCGCACGTAGCCGATCGGCAGCGGGATGGCCAGGTCGCCGCGCTCGGCCTTGGCCAGCTTGCCCGACAGCATCCGCTGCCGGATCAGGTACAGTTCCGCTTCGCTCATCGTTCCCTTCAGGCCCAGCAGCAGCCGGTCGTTGTAGTAGCCGGGGTCGTAGACGCCGTCGGGGTCGGCGAGCAGCACGCCGGACAGGCAGCACAGCTCCAGCAGCTGGTGCCAGTCCCGCCCGGTCCGGGCCAGCCTGGACATCTCGATCCCGAGGACGACGCCCACACGTCCCATCGTGACCTCCGCGACGAGCCGGGCAAAGCCCTTCCTCGAATCCGCCGTCGCGGCCGACACCCCGAGGTCGTCGTCGATCACCGTGACCTGCGACCGCGCCCAGCCCAGCGCCACGGCCCGCCCGGCCAGCGCATACTGCAGCCGCGTTGACTCCGAATGCTCAAGCACCTGCTGCCTGCTCGACTGGCGGACGTAAACCACCGCAGCCCGGTCCAGGTGCTCCGGGCGGATCTTCTGCTGCGGCTGCCCCCGCAGCCGGTAACCGGCCAGGCTCATCACGACCGCCTCCCGCCGTGCGGCCCGCTGCCCTGGCCGCCAGCATCGCCAGCAGCGCCACCACCGCAGCCTGCCGCTCCGGCGGCAGGACCATCCAGATCAGGAGGTCGGGAGCCGCCATCCGCTCGGTGCCCGGTTGCATCTGGCTCACCTGCTGCCGCTGACCTCAGCCGGCGAACAGCAGTCGCCGCCTGCAACAGTGCCCCCACGCTCAGTATCGCCCCGGAACCAGGCGCCTGGCTAGAGACGATTTCAGGTTGAGGGGTGTCAGCGGTGGCCGATTGAAATCGCGTTCCTTCACCTGAAGAGGACCGTCCGCGGCACCGGCCGCGTCCTGCGCGGGCGCTCCGCCGTCCTTGTCCGCCAGGAAGCCTGGGCACTGCTCCTCGCCCACAACATCATCGCCGGGCTCGCCGCCCGCGCCGCCGCCACAGCGGGCCTGACCCCCGGGCAGATCACCTTCACCGCCGTGCTGTCCCTCGCCCGCGCCGCGATCACCGCCGACACCTGCTGCCCCCACTGCCGCAAGCGCCCGGCCAGCGAAAACGCCCCCCTCGCCGCGCTGGACGCCGCCGTCCTCGCCCTCCCACCCGGCCGAACCGGCCGCCAGCGGACCTCCGGCCGCACCGCCGCCGAACGACGGAAATGGATCAGCGAACCAGCCGAATACACCCTCACCATCGTCCCGTCAAATCTCCCGAAAACAGACGTAAGTCCCGGAAGTTAAGGGCAGTGGGGTGCACCCCGACCAAGACGATGGTCGCTAGCGCGCGCCTGGCCTACCAGGCCCGCCGCGGCGCGGAGTACGGCGTGCGTATTGGTCCGGTAGCGGTGGACCTGGCCGCGGTGCGCGAGCGCAAACGGGCCATGGTCGCCGGCGCGCGGCAGGACTACGCGAGCCGCCTGGCGCAGGACGGGCTTGACCTGATCGAAGGCGAGGCCCATTTCACGGGGCCGAAGACGGTCGAGATCGCCTTGACGGACGGCAGGACGCGGCAGATCAGCGCGCCGGTGGTCGTCATCGACGCGGGCACCCGGCCCAAGCCGCTGGCGATCACCGGCGCGGGCGACGTCCCCGTGCTCGATTCAACGTCGATCATGGAGTTGGACGAACTCCCGGAGCACCTGATCATCCTCGGCGGCGGCTACATCGGGCTGGAGTTCGGGCAGATGTTCCGCCGGTTCGGCAGCGAGGTCACCATCATCCAAAGCGCCGCGCGCCTGATGATGATCGAGGACCAGGACGTCTCGGACGAGGTCGCCGCTATCTTGCGCGATGACGGGATCACGGTCCTGACCTCGTCGA
>DATGVY010000603.1:0-20852 GCA_035299845.1 Streptosporangiaceae bacterium | reverse complement strand
GGGCGATCATCACTCCCTGGAACTACCCGCTGCTGATGTTCGCCGAGTTCGTCGCGCCCGGCCTGGCCACTGGCAACGCCCATGTCGTCAAGCCACCGGCGCACACCGCGTTCACTGTGCTGGCGGCGATGGAAGTGCTGCGAGAAGCGGGGTTGCCCGAGGGCCTGGTGAACATCCTGCCCGGCGAGGCCGCGACTGGCGAAGCCCTGACCACGCACCCGGGCATTGACGCGATCGGTTTCATCGGCTCCTCGGTCACCGGTGCGAAGATCCAGTCCAAGGCCGGTCTCAAGCGCTCGATCATGGAGTGTTCGGGCAACGGCCCGCTGATCGTGCTGCCCGATGCCGACCTCCAGGCCGCGGCCAAGGCCGCCGTGTACGGGGCGGCACTGTGCTCCGGTCAGGTCTGCTGTGCGACCGAGCGAGTGCTGGTCGAGCGCGACGCGCACGACGCCTTCGTGGACGCTGTGCTCGACGCAACCGACGTTGTGCGTCTGGGTGACCCGTTCGACGCGCGGACCACGCTCGGTCCGCTGAACAACGAAGCGGTCGCCGCGAAGATGGACCGGCACGTGGCCGACGGTCACCGCCGCGGGGCCGATCTTCTCCGCGGCGGCCAGCGCCGGGCCGGGCAGCCGACAGACTTGTACTACGAGTTCACCGTCGCCGACCAGGTCCCGCTCGACAGCCTGTTCGCGACAGAAGAGTCGTTCGGCCCGGTCGTGCCGATCATCATCGCTGATACAGAAGAAGAGTTGCTGGGTATCGCCAACAGCGACCCGCTCGGCTTGCAGGCCGCGGTGTTCACCCGAGACATCAGCAAGGCCTACCGGTTCGTCGAGGAACTCGCAGTGGGCCAGGTGGTCGTCAACGACAGCACCTGCTGGTGGGACATCAACATGCCGTTCGGCGGCGCCGGCGGGCGTAGCACTGGCTGGGGCCGGATCGGCGGCAAGCACACGCTGCTGGGCATGTCGGACCTGCGCACCGCCGCGATCCAGCTCTGACGCCAGGAACACACGCTGCCGGGTCACCGGTCGCCCTGGATGGGCTGCGCGGAAGTGCCCGGCCTGCCGGACCCGCAGCTGGCTTTTGCCGGATGGTCACAGGTCGAGGACCAGGTCGTCGCGTGGCTGCGTGCAGCAGATGAGAACGCTGCCGTCGGCGGGGTCATCGACCGGATCGGGGGCGTAGCCGACCGTCCCGGATACGAGGGCTGTCTCGCAGGTATGGCACACCCCGGTGCGGCATGACCAGCGCACCGGCACGTCGCATGCCTCGGCGAGCTCGAGCAGGCTGGCGTAGCCGGGATCCCAGCGCGCGCTCAGGTCGCTGCGTGCGAACGCGACCACCGGGCCGCTGCCGGGCTTTCCGGCGGGCGGGTGTGGCGGCCGGGCCTCGGGCGCGATGCCGGGTGTCTGGGCAGGCCCGGTACCGAAGACCTCGGTGCGGATGCGGGCCGCCTGGATGCCGGTCGCGACCAGGGCAGCGGACACCTCGGCCATGAACGCGGCCGGTCCGCAGAGGTAGGCTTCGGCGCCGCGGGGCAGGTCCAGGGCGTCAAAGACCGGCGCCGACAGGCGTCCCGCCGTCTGGTAGTCGCGGCCCTGGATGTCGCCTGGGCCTGGGCGGCTGTAGCAGATGTGGCGGTGCGCGCTGGGAAGCGCGGCCAGCAGGGCGCGGGATTCCGCGGCGAACGGCTCATCGGCGCGGCTGCGCGCCCCGTGCAGCCACCAGATGTCCCGGCCGGACCGCCCGGCGGCCAGCGCGTGCAGCATGGCGAGGACCGGTGTCGCGCCGACACCGGCGCTGATCAGCAGAACCGGCGCCGGTCCCGGGCGGAGGGTGAAGGTGCCCCGCGGCGCGGCCGCCTCCAGCACGTCACCCGCCCGCACCCGGGTATGCAGGAACTGGCTGCCTGCGCCGTGCCGCTCCCGCTTAACGCTGATCCGGTACTCATCGGCGCCCGGGGCCCCCGACAGCGAGTAGCTGCGCAGCAGCGGCCGCCCGGCGGGGTCAGGGTGCAGGCGCAGGGTCAGGAACTGCCCGGGCAGGGCGTGCGGCACGCTCGCGCCCCGGGCGTCGGCCAGATGGACCGAGACCACCGTGTCGCTGTCCTGGCCGATCGCGGTCACGGTGAGCGGCCGGAACCCGGGCCACGCGGGCGGCGGGCTCGCCGCCGTGAGGCCCGCGTTGCCGGCGCCATCGCGCTCTGCGGGCTGGTCGAGAATCTCCTGGAACGACGTCTTCCAGCCGCCGCTGAGCGCCGGGATGCGCAGCGCGCGCAGCACCTGCTGGCGGGGATGCCCGGGCAGGTACAGCAGGGCGGCGATCTCCGCGACCGTCATGGCCGCTGGCCCGGTGGCGAGCTTCACGATCTCGTCCCCGGCCTGAACGGCGCCTTCGGTCAGCACGCGGAAATAGAACCCGGGGCGGTGATGGGAGACCAGCAGCGCCGGTATCCGCGGATCATCCAGCCGGATGCCGACGCGGTAGCAGGTGACCCGCGGCTGGGTTACCTCGAAGACCGCGCCACCGATCCGGTACCGGTCGCCGATGCACACCTCGTCGTCGCCCAGGCCCTGGACGGTGAAGTTCTCCCCGAACTGCCCAAACTCGAAGTCGTCGCGGCCCAGCTGGTCCTGCCAGTACCGGTAGGACCCGATTTGGTAGACGAACACCGCGCGGTGCTCGCCGCCGTGCCCGGCCAGATCGCCCTGCCCGTCACCGTCGATGTTGAGCCGCCGCGCCATCCGCGGGCCCGTGACGGGCTGCTTCCATACCGCCGTGTGCACATTTCTGCCGTGCCAGGCCACGTCTTGCGGCATCCCTACGTTGACGGAGAGCAGGCCGCCGGCCCGCTGCCCCGAAGTCACCATCCAGCTCAGCTCCTCACGGGCGATGGCCAGCCAGACCACCCGGGAGAGTCAGTCTCTCAACCCCCGCCAGCGTTACATTCCCCGGCCCTCCCGAACGCAGACGGGTCCCCAGCCAGATCGCTGGCCAAGTCCGGCAGGAAACGAAACCTGGAGACCGCGCACCGAGAGTTGATGATGGGTGCGCCCGGGGCCGGTGCGGCCCTGGCCGAGAACGGGCGGCAGCCACGCGATCACGTCGGCCAGCGCGTCTATGGACGGGCCAGGCCCGCGTGCTGCGAATGCCGGGTCCACGTCCCAGGACCACGATCGTGAGCACTGGTTGAACGGCGCCATCGGTGCGCCGGAAGATACGTCAGCGTGAAGCCGAGCGAAATTACCGGTGTGCGGCCCGGGACTTGAAAACCCGAATCCGCGGATTAAGCCCGCGGATTCCGGCCCTTATCGCCCTAGATCGGGACCACTTTCTATTGCCGGCGCGCCGCTCAGGCGGGATCTGCGATAAAACCTCAGCCCCTGACGATGTTGTGAACGGGCGAGACCTGCGGCTCGCCGGGGGCAACCCCTAGCTCGGCGAGAATCGGCACCAGCGTGGCTCCGAAGGCTTGGAACGACTCCTGGGAATCCCAGATGTCGAACACCTGGATCTGGCCGCCCGTTTCGAGAGCGAAGTGATACAGCCTTCCGGCCGGCGCTGCGGCGCCAGCCGCTTCGAGTCGGCTGATTGCTTCGTCGTACCGTGCTGGGGTGAACGAGCTGGGTGTGAAGTACAAACCGAGTGCCATGTCTGCAGTCCTTTCCTTGTCTCGCGATTCGGTCGGAGGCGAACCTGCCCCGACCGAGGTCCAGACGGATCCTAACCTTGATTGTTGCCATGTTTTCGGTCATCGGCCAGTTCAGGCTGCCGGGCCGCCATCGTGATGACATTTGTTACGGCATGATGTTAGCGATTCGGAGAAGAGTTGCTGTTCCGCATTTGAAGCGCTATGCGCAAATATCTATACCGTCCGGTAGAATTTCACCAATGCTAGGTTGTATCGGGCAAAATTGGTGTCCGGCTGGATGGCAAGCGCAGGCTCCCCGTTCACCTGCCCGATCAGGCGGCGGGCTTAAGCCTCCGGAAAGCCAGCGGTGCTGTCCGCGTGGCGGCCCCGTGCAGCAGCGGCAAGCAAAACGCGCGCAATGTACAGGCCAGGCGAGGATCTCCTCCCCGACGTGCCTGTGCTGGTGCAGGTTGGGGCACACGCCGGCCATGAATCCCGGCTGTGGATGGGTCCTCCGTTTCCCGCTGTGGCTCTGGTAGGTCGAGGCTGGCGCGGCCGCTGCGGACCTGCAAGGGGACGGGTGACAATTGGGCGCTCAGGTGTCTGAGCGCGCGGAGGGTTCGCATCAGGCCCGATCCGCAGCTGTGGTGGTCGTGCCAGGATGATGCGGCTGACCCAGTCGAAAAAGGTGGCCTTGGATCAGAGCTTGTTCGGGTCCGTGTTCGCCTTCTACGCTGGCGGAATGCGGGGTGGGGTTGCTGCAGCGCTGGTGATCGCGGTGGTTTCGTGCGTCGCGACGTTTGCTGTTGCGCTGCTTCCGCAACTGCACTTCGCTTATCGCCAGCCGCTGATGCATGTGGCGTTGGAGACGGCCGCGTCGCTTATCGCGCTGCTTGCGGGCTTCCTGGTCTTCGGCCGGCTCCTGCGGGCCAGCAGGCTGAACGAACTGCTGCTGGCGTGTGCGCTTGCGTTGCTTACGCTGTTGAACCTTTACTTCTTGACCGTGCCGGCGCTGGCGCAACTGGTGCCGCACGGCCAGGTGGCCTGGGCGGAGCTCATCGGCAGCTCGCTTGGCGCCATCCTTTTTGCCCTCGCGGCGTTCGCTCCGCGCAGGCGGTTGCGGCGGCCGGGCTTGGTGCTGGCCGGAGGGGCGGCGGGGGTGGCCACGGCCGTGCTGGTGGCCGCCGGCCTCCTCAGTGAATTCACTGAGCGCTCACCGCAGGCAGCCGTCGCCACGCTGCCACCGCAGTCACCGATACCGGCTGATCTTCACGCCCAGCCGACGGTGCTCGCGTTGCAGCTGTTCATGACGCTGCTTTACGGCCTGGCCGCAGTTGGCTTCCTCCGCCGCTCCCGTCGGCTCGGTGACGAGTTCTTCGGCTGGCTCGCCATCGCCGCGGTCCTTGCCGCCGCCTCGCACGTCAATTACTTTTTGTATCCGTCTGCGTACTCACAATGGGTCCACACCGGCGACGTTTTCCGCCTTTGCTTCTACGCGGTCCTGCTCGCTGGGTCGATGCGGGAGATCTGGTCATACTGGCACGCGCTGTCGGAGGCAGCGGTGGACGAGGAGCGGCGGCGGATAGCCCGCGATCTGCACGATGGGCTGGCGCAGGAGCTGGCCTACCTCGCGCGCAATCTTGATTCCCTCGACGGGGAAACCGGCGACGCCACGCTCAAGCGCTTGCGGGGGGCTGTTGAGCGGGCGCAGCTTGAGTCGCGGCGGGCCGTCAGCACGCTCGCCGCCCCAAGCGGGCAGGACGTCGACGTCGCCCTGGCGGAAGCGGTAGGCGAGATCGCGGAACGGTTTCACATGGGGCTGGACCTCGATCTCGTCCGCGGTGTCCGGCTGCCGGCGGCGCGCGCAGAGGCGCTGGTGCGGATCGCCTGCGAGGCGGTCACCAACGCTGCGCGCCACAGCGGCGCCGGCCGGGTGCGCCTCAACGTGGAGCGCGACGGGCCGCGGGTACGGCTGCGGGTCAGCGACCGGGGGCGCGGATTCGACACCATGGTCCCGGGCAGCGGCTTCGGGCTCGTCTCGATGCGTGAGCGCGCCCGCTCGGTGGGCGGCGAGTTGCGGATCTCCTCGGCGCCCGGCCGGGGCAGCAAGGTGGAGGCCGCTCTTTGATCGAGAGAGAGAAGCCGCTGCGGGTGCTGATCGCTGACGACCACCCGCCAACCCGCGATGACGTGCGCCGCGCACTCGCAGGCGACGACCGGTTTGATGTCTGTGCCTCGGCGGCAGACGCCGCCGAGGCGGTGCAGGCCGCGGTGCGCGAGCAGCCCGACGTCTGCCTGCTCGACATCCGGATGCCGGGCAGCGGCCTGGCCGCGGCGTGGGAAATCGCGGCGAGGCTGCCCGCTGCGAAGATCGTGATGCTGACCGTTTCCGATGAGGATGCCGACCTTTTCGCAGCGCTGCGGGCCGGCGCGGACGGGTATCTGTTAAAGACCATGAACCTGCGGCGCCTGCCGGATGCGCTCGTCGGCGCCTGCTCCGGCGAGGCCGCGATGCCGCGAACGCTGGTCACGCGCGTGCTGGAGCGCTTCCATGGGCGGGAGCCGCGCTGGCGGCACCCGGCTGGCGGCGAATATGCCGAACGGCGGCTGACGAGCCGCGAGTGGGAGGTGGTGGAGCTGCTCGCGCAGGGACGGTCAACCGCCGAGATCGCCCAGCGGCTCGTGCTATCGGCCAGCGCGGTGCGGGTGCACATCGCCTCGATCGTGCGCAAGCTGCACGTCACCGATCGCGCCGCAGCCGCCGAGCTATTCCGGCGTTCAGGAACCTGAGCGCCCGATCGTCACCACACCCTTGCCTGGGAGCGGCCGCGGCGGGCTGAGGTCCAGCGCTTTCTCGGCGTTGGGGCGAGCAGGGTGCTCGCCGCAACACCTTCCGCTGGTCCCGGGGCCACCGCCCAGCCGCCGGCTGCGCAGCGGCCGTGCGGTTCGCCAGCGCACAGGCCGCACGGTAGGCGCGTCTGGCGTGATAACGACGGCCGCCGATCCGCTGCCGATCGGCACGGCGCGCGGCCACGTCAACTGGTGCATGCTGCGCTGCCTTACTTGCGCCGGGCCGACGCCCGGTCCATGATCGAGGCCGTGGGGCTGGGCACGCCGCTGTGCGAGCGGCTGGGCATCGAGCATCCGGTCTTCTGCGCCGGCATGGGGTCGGCGGCGGGACCGGAGCTGGTAGCGGCGGTCTCCAATGCGGGCGGCTTCGGCGTGCTCGGTGCCAGCGGCTGCACTCCGGAGGAGATCCGGCGGCGCGCCGGGCGGGTACGCGAGCTGACCGGCCGGCCGTGGGCTGGCGAATCATGCGCCGTGGTGAATGACATCAAGCCCGCGGCGGAGATCGTGCGTGACCTCATGCTCGAGGCTGAGGCGGCGCTCACGCAGCCAACGGCGCTCACGTAGCCAACATCGGGAGAGGCGCAGGCCGGCTCGCTGGAATGTCCAGCTTGCGTGGGCGGGCGGGACGACGCCGGATCTGCGAGGCTTGCGCCATGGCCACCAACGGGGCGCGGCAGTTGCTGCTGCTGCGGCACGCCAAGTCAGCCTGGCCCGATGTCGCCGACCATGAGCGGCCGCTGGCGCGCCGCGGCCGCCGGGATGCCCCAGCCGCAGGACGGTGGCTGCGAGCGGCGGGCCGGGTGCCCGACCGCGTCGTCTGCTCAACCGCCCGGCGCGCCCGCGAGACGTGGCAGCTGGCTGCGGCGGAGCTTGACGCCTCTCCCGCGGTCAGCTTCGACCAGCGGGTATACGGGGCGGCAGCAGGCGAGCTCCTCGATCTGGCCCGCGAGACTGCGCCGGGGGCGCGGAGGCTGCTGATCGTCGGGCACGACCCGGCCATGCAGGAACTGACGCTGGCGCTCGCGAGCGCCCGGGCCGGCGATGCGGGCGCGCTCGAGCGGGTCCGGTTCAAGTTCCCGACCGCCGCGATCGCGGTACTGGAGCTCACCGGAACGTGGCAGGAACTCGGGCCAGAACAGGCCCGGCTGACCACTTTCGTGGTTCCCCGCGACCTCCGCGCCGGCGCCGCCGAGCGATGACCAGGACAGATGATCAGGCCGGGATGCTCACTCGTTCCAGCGCACCGCGGCGCAGCTCGGTCACGCCGGCCGGCTTGGCGCAGGCGGTGAACACGGCGTCGATGGCGACGACACATTCACCGCCTTGGCTGCCCCGGCTGTCGCAGCCAGCCCCACGCTGCCGTTCGACTCTCACGCACGTCGCCAGCGGCGTGCACCGCGGTGGGGTCATCGGCGGGCGGCGAGTGGGCGCTGGCCGAGCGCTGGAACGGCAGCCGGAACAGTTGATCAATGGGCAGGTGGTGCTGCACAACCTGACCCCCTAGCCGCACACGGCGCACCACGGGGCAGCCGTTATGGATCTTTATCCCGAACGGCTGCCGCGGCGGGTCACGCCCTGTCCGGGTCCGCCGGCACCGCCGGACGCAAGGGCGTAAGTTACCCGGCCGGCTGCGCCACTAATGGGTATCTATCCACGCCTAAGGAGTGGCCAAAGTGAACGACTATCCCGCGATGATCGCCACGGTCAACCACGTCGAGCCGGTCCCGCGCCGAGTCCGGGCTTTCCTCGCCGGTGAGACGGTCCTCGATACGACCCGGGCGCTGTATGTGTGGGAGTGGCCCTACTACCCGCAGTACTACATCCCGGCCGCCGACGTCCGCCCGGATCTGCTTGTCCGGGAGGACCATACTCAGCACAGCAGCCGCGGCAAGGTGGAGCTGCACGGGCTGCGCGCCGGCGGCACCTACCGGCCGCGCGCCGCTAAGCTGCTCGCCGAGTCACCGATCGATGCGCTGAGCGGCACCGTGCGCTTCGAGTGGGCCGCCCTTGATGCCTGGTTCGAGGAGGACGAGCGGGTGTTCGTCCACCCGCGTAACCCGTACGTGCGGGTCGACGCGCTGCGCTCGGCCCGCTCCGTGCGCGTCGAGCTGGACGGGGCGGTGCTGGCCGAGTCGTCGTCACCGGTCATGGTGTTCGAGACGGGGCTGCCGACCCGGTACTACCTCAACCGGACGGAGGTCAACTTCGAGCATCTGATCCCCACCGGCACCGTGACCGAGTGCCCCTACAAGGGCACGACGAGCGGCTACTGGTCGGTGCGGGTCGGCGACACGGTGCATCCCGACCTCGCGTGGGCCTACGACTTTCCCACCCGCCAGCTATCGCCCATCGGGGGCCTGATCGCCTTCTACAACGAGAAGGTCGACATCTTCCTCGGCGGCCAAAAGCTCGAACGTCCCAAGACCCACTTCTTCTCCCCGGGCGACGAGCGGTGATATGGCGACGCTGCTGGCCGTGAACGCCGCCTGCCGAAGGACATCGCCTGGCGCGGCGCCACGTGGCACACCGGCGTCTACAAGCGAGCTGTGCCGGGCCGGCGATGACCCCCGGCATCGACAGGCCAGCGGGCCGCCAGGGCGGCAGGCAGCGGGCCACCGGTGGCGTTCGCCCGCAGCGCACTGTGGGTGAACTGGGACCCACGGTACGCACGCTTGCTCGAACTCGCCGAGGCGTGCGCCGTCCCGGCCCGCCGGTCGTGCCGCACCGGGGTCTATCCCGTGATGGCAGTCAGGCACCACCTGCGCGCGGAGCTGGTCCGGAAGCTCTTGGCGCGCCACGAGCTTGGCGCGCATAATTGCAGGTGACTCGTTGCACCGGGTGTGGAGCCCAGCCCGCTCTGCGCCTAGGCCGATCTTGAAAAGGGCCATTGCTGCCTGCCCGCTTCCACGCCGTAGCGGCGTCACCCCGGGGCATGATGACTCATTTGTCTGCCGCAGCATTCTCTCCCACAGCTGTAACACGCGCGCGGCCGCGGAGACTCCTTCAACGACACGCCATGACAGCGATCGCGACGCGAAGGAGGGTCACCTCGTGACCGATACATATGACGTGGTGGTGATCGGCGCGGGCCCGGCCGGCGAACACGCCTCTGGCCGCCTGGCCGATGGAGGCCTCACCGTCGCCATCGTCGAACAAGAGCTGGTCGGCGGGGAGTGCTCCTACTGGGGCTGTATCCCCTCTAAGACGCTCATCAGGCCTGGCGACGCGCTGGCCGCGGCGCGGCGGGTGCCAGGCGCCGCCGAGGCCGTCACCGGCAGGCTGGACGCGGCCGCCGCGTTCGCCCGGCGCGACTACATGACCTCGAACTGGCGTGACGACGGGCAGCTCGCGGCCTGGCGCCGATGCCAACGGGCGCCGGGGTGCCCGTAGCTAGGTAGCATCGTGATGGTGCCGGCGAATCGCACGGTTCATGAGACCCCTGTCACCGCTGCCCGGCTCGATGCTGAGTCAGCCGAGTGGCTTCAGGCGCTCGCCGAGACCTGTCCGCAGCGGGATGCAGCGCTGGCGCGCCTGCATGAGATGCTGGTGCGCATCGCCCGGGGGGAGGTCGCCCGGCGCGGCCCGCGGCTGCGGATCACCGGCCCCGAACTCGACGATCTGGCGTACCAGGCCGCGGCCGACGCGCTACTGGCGATCACCGGCAAGATCGGCCAGTTCCGCGGTGAGAGCCGGTTCACGACCTGGGCGTACAAATTCGTCATCTTCGAGGTGTCGGCCAAGGTCGGGCGGCATTTCTGGCGCAACCCAGGCGTGCCGCTTGACGCCGCAGATTGGGATCGGCTGCCGGGCCGGTTCGGTTTCGAACCCGCGCAGGAGGCCGAGTGGCGGGATCTGCTCGCCGCCCTGGGCCGCGCCGTGGACACCGAGCTCACCGCGCGGCAGCGTGCGGTCTTCGTCGCGATCGTGCTCAACGATGTTCCACTGGATGCCCTGGTCGCTGAGCTCGCCTCCAGCCGCAACGCGATCTATAAAATGTTGTTCGACGCCCGGCGTAAGCTGCGGGCCGCGCTTGCTGCTAACGGCTATCTGGGCCATGACACTTCGGGGCGCTCATGAACGGCTGGTCAGCACTGGATCGCTTCCTGCGCACTGATCCGCGCGACGTGGGATGCGCCCAGGCCATGGAAATGCTGCATATCTATGTCGACCTGGTGGCCGCGGGGGCTCCCGCGGAGCAGCGCTACCCCGGCATCGCGGCGCACCTGCGCGCCTGCGGCCCGTGCGGGGAGGACTTCGAAGGGCTGCTGGCCGCCGTGCGCGGCGAGGAGCACTGACCGGCACGCACGATTCGCCGCCCGCCTCGCCGGGCCGGCGTCATTCTGGCCCGGTCACCGGGCACTGATGGCCATGTCCGCCCTGGCACCGTCCCGCGAATCCTGATCGGTTCCGGGTCGGGTCCTGGCGATCTCCTGCTGTGACGGGATTCCGGGCGCCCGTGCTCTGCCACCGGGCGAGACCAGCGGCCGACCGGGCGGGCTGCCTGGCCGGCTCTGCGGCCGGTGAGGCATCCACGCGGTAGCGCCGGGTAGCGGGCACCGTCTTGCCCGCTCTGCGCTCGGCGTTTGTCCGCCCTCGAATGGAGCGCGAGCGTCATGCGCTCTCATCCGTGCGCCGAGGGGACGTAAGACTTCCACCGCCGCGGACACCAATAACGGTGAGCGAAACAGAGCGGCCGCGGTTCGCCGCCGGCCAGGTTCCGGCCCCCGCCGGAAGAAAGGACAACAGATGAAGATCTTGAAACGCCGGTGGTGGCTGACGGCCGCCGCGGCGGTGGCGATCGCCGCCTCGGCGGTGCTCGCCACCGTGGCGTCCATCGGGGCGAACGCCACATCATCCAAGCCCGGCGGCCTGGGGCAGACCACCGGACTGCTGCCCCGAGATCACCTGACCCTGGAGAGCGCGATCCAGGTCAACCTCAGCAAGGAGACGGTGCGGCTGCCGCTGTACCCGGGCACCGCGCACGGGAAGAAAGTGTGGTACGTGCTGCTGGACGCCTCCGACGCCGGGCTGGCGCACGACCTGGGCGTGAACTACGCGCCCAAGCTCGCCAACATCGCGATCAGCGACCCGGCCGCGGTGCAGACGGTGACACTTGGCTCGCCGACGCCGCAGGCCAACCCGTTCGGGCCCGGGGTCGTGCACTTCGCCGGCGCGCCGAACTTCAGCCCGACCCGTGTCCTGGTCCCCGGGCCGACCGGATTCCCGCCGGCCAAGTTCGCCCCCGGCGCCGTGGCCGGCCCCGGGTACAGCCCGTTCATCCGGATCAAAGGGTCGAACGTCGTCTACAACGCGCCGATCGTGGCCACCGGCAACGGCCCCTTCGACGTGGTTCACCACACCAACACCGGTGACCGGGTCCTGGGCATCCACATCGCGGGCAAGTCCAAGCCTGGCCAGTTCGCGGAGTCGTGGGTGGACATGCTGTTCGTCAAGGGCTTCGACGCCGGGCAGCCGATCCTGTACCTCAGCACCGACGCCGGCCAGCCGCTGACCGCGGTGCTGGAGCGCTCGGTCTACGTGCCCGCGCTGAACAATGCCTCCTTCAACGGCGGAGACGACTTCCTCGGCTCGGCCCGCGAGCGGCTGTTCGGCTTCATCAACGGCCAGACCGGCGCCGGCAACCCGCAGGCGCAGGGGTTCGTGCACCTGATCAAGGACGGGCATGCCTCCCAGGACGCCGCCGCGAGCAACACCGCGCTGATCAACGCCCTGCGCAACGGCGGTGACCTGCTGAACGTGTTCGGCGACTTCCCGACCCTGAAAGACCCCCGCCACGCCGACGCCTACAGCCCGCTGTGGGACGCGCAGCTGGGCCTGTGGACACCCAAGGCGGTCAAGGAAGGGCTGAACAACCGCCAGATCGATGAGAACGTCGTGTTCAACCTGGCCGCCACCCGGCCCGACCTGCTGACCGGTGTCAACCCAGCCACCGGCCAACCCGCCCCCTACGGCGCGGCCGGGGTCGACATCAACTGCGCGGTCATCGGCTTCACCGCCCAGGCCCCCACCGCCAACCTCGCTCCCCCTGTCCCGCACTCACAATTCCCCCCACGCTAACCACAGCCTCCACGCGAAACGGCGGGCCCCGCACGGGGCCCGCCGTCAGCTTCACCGTCGTAGGCCAGAAGGTCCACCTTGGCATGCCGCAGTATCGTGAGCCCATTCGGGTGTAGGCACAGCGTGATGAGGTTGCTGCCCTTCCTGACTCCCATCGGTTCCACGGTCACCAGCATTCCCGGTCGATCGCTGGATACGGCCTGTCGCGCGGCGCGCTGGACTGCCCGTTTCCGGCAAGTCGACAGCAATCACTTCGGCCTGCGCGGTGTCCAGGTGGCGCAGAAGCGGAACGAAGTACTCCAGCTGTGCCCGCAGGGGATGGAGCAAGACGATCGGCGCGCCGCCGCCGAATGGCGCCCGCCGGGTCGTGCCAGGAGTCAGGCCGTAACCCAGGCCTGGCTGTGCTCCCACAGGGCGCGGGCCAGGTCCGGGGTGGCGACCTTGCTCGGCTCGCGCTCGCGGGAGCCGTCGTAGAAGCGGCCGCTGGCCGCCGCCACCGAATCTGAGGTGGCGCAGTACAGCGACGTCGTGGCGCCGTCGGCGGGCGAGATCATCCGCAGCTTGATCAGCGGGCGGACCGGCCACGGGACCCGCCGCCAGATATCCGAGGCCACCACTCCGGGGTGCAAGGCGTAGGTCGTGATGCCCCGCCCCTGCACGCGCCGGGCGAGCTCGGCGGAGAACAGCACGTTGCACAGCTTGGACACGGCGTACTCCCGCATGCCGGTGACGCTGGCGGTAGGCCGGCGCACCGCCTCGAAATCGATTCCCCTGGCCTGGTAGTGGGCATCGCTGGCGACGGTGACCACCCTGGCCGGGGCGCTGGCGGCGAGCCGGCCGAGCAGGGCGGTCGTCAGCGCGAAGTGCCCGACATGGTTGACGCCGAACGCCAGCTCAAAGCCGTCCCTGGTGATGCCACGCTGCCCGGCCACACCGCCATTGTTGATCAGCACGTGCAGCGGCTCACCCAGCGCCAGGAACTCCTCGGCGCACCTGCGCACTGAGGCAAGGTCGGCCAGGTCAAGCGGCAAGAACGCGACCGCGTCGTTCCCGGTGGCCGCCACGATGTCCGCGACCGCCCTCCGGCCCTTCTGCTGCGAGCGGCAGGCCACGTAAACCCTGCCACCCCGCCTCGCCAGGCCGGCCGCCGTGGCCCGGCCGATCCCGGTGTTGCCGCCGGTGACCATGAACGTGCGCCCGGCCAGTTCACCCGATGCCGCAGACATGGTGACGTTCTACCGCATACTCAGCGATCACGCCCGGGTGATGCCCATGCCCCGGACGGCCGATCCGCGGGCTGAGCCGGCCTAGCCCACGGATGCTGTTCCGTGACGCGCCTGGCCAGGGCAGTCCCTTTCGGTAGCCTCAGGCGTGGGCGTCGCAGTGCACGCGACCGGCTGCCGGGACAGCGCAGGCGACGGCGGCTTCCACCTGGCGGCTGATCTGGTCTGCGTCAGCCAGCGGTATCGATCCGTCGAGCCGGGTTTCCACTTCCAGCAGCAGGGTCCGGCCCATCCACCGGCCCCGCACGGTGGCCGACCGTATCCCTGTCACGGCTGATGCGGCGGTCTCGGCGGCGTCCAGGTCGCCGGGGTCCAGGCCGTCCATCAGACGGGCGAGCATGTCTTTAGTGACCTCGTATCCGACGTGGCAGATGAACAGGGTGATGGCAAGCCCGGCGACGGGGTCGCCCCACCGGTACCCGGCAGCGACCAGGGCGAGCCCCGCGAGCGCGCCGAGGGAGGAGATCGCATCCAGCCACGAGTGCCGGGCGTCGGCGATCAGGGTGAGCGAGCCGATCCGCCTGCCGACCCGCCGCTTGTACCACGCGACGGACTGGTTACCCGCGATGCCCAGGACGGCGCCCGCCATGCCGAGCCACACATCGGTGGTTTTGCCGAGCCCGGCCAGCTTGCGGTAACTCTCGTATCCGGCGAAGACTGCGCTGAGCCATATCACTATGGCGACGCCGAGCCCCGCCAAGTCCTCCGCGCGTTCATACCCGTAAGGGTGGCTGTGAGAGATAGGCCTCTTCGACACCCGGAAGCCGAGGAAGACCACAGCCGAGGTGGACACGTCCGACAGGTTGTGGATCGCGTCGCCGAGCAGCGCGACTGACCCGGTGATCACGGCGAGCAGCAGTTCCGCTATGCCGGTCAGCGCCAGCCCGGCGGCTGACAGACCGACGGCCCGGTTGGCGTCGCGGCGGTGCGCGGCGTCGCCGCCGCCCGCGCGCTGGCTGCCGACCGCGGCATCGGTCATCGCTGCTGGCCTCCTGGGTCCACCCCCGGGCAGGGGCGCCGGACATCGCTGGCCCGTGCACTATACCGGATCGTATGAAGAACTGCTCATGCATACATCACTGGTAGGCTCCCGCCATGGGACACGGGGTCCAGGGCCGGGCTACGCCAGCCGCCCGTATCGATGAGCAGACCGCCGCGTCGGTCGCCATGACCATGCAAGCCCTGGCCACGCCGAGCAGACTGCGCATCCTGTGCCGTCTCCGGCAAGGCTCGGCACCCGTCGGCGAGCTGGCCTCCGACGTCGGGATGGAGCAGTCAGCGGTCTCCCACCAGCTGAGGATGCTGCGCCACCTCGGCCTAGTGACCGGCCAGAGAACCGGACGTAACGTCGTCTACGCCCTATTCGACAACCACGTCGCGATGCTGCTGGACGAAGCCGTATACCACGCCGAGCATCTGCACCTCGGAATACCCGACGCGCCCGAGGCCAGCACAGCAGTCAGCTGAGGCAGCCCGGCTGGCCGCAATCGGCGAATCCGGCGATGGCGGCGTGCAGGCACGGGAGCCTCGCGGGCGATTAGTGCTCAAGGCACTGGCGTGGGCGCCGGAGGCCGGGCGTGAAGATGTTTGCGTCGGGGCACTATGCGGTTGCTGTCAGGCCGGCCAGGTCGGCGCTGGCCTGCCACAGCCGGGCCGCGGCAGCGGTGTCGTAGGCGGCCTTGCTGGCGGTCTTGGGCTTGCGGTTGGCGAAGTACTGACCGGTGACGCCCTCGACCTGGGGTGAGGAGGCGAGGTAGATCGGGGTGACCGCGCCCTGCGCCGGGGACTTCATGAAGGGGCGCGCCACGCGGATCATGATGGCGAAGTGCGCCGCCTGGTCTTCGGCGCCGAAGCTGGTGCGCACCACGCCGGGATGCAGCACGGTGGCGGTGACTCCGGTGCCTTCCAGTCGGCGGGCCAGCTCGTAAGTGAACATCACGTTGGCCAGCTTCGACTGGCTGTAGGCACGCTGCCCGGAGTAATTCTGCTCGCCCTGCAAGTCGTCGAAGTCAATGCGGCCCCTGGCGTGGGCGCCGGAGGAGACGGTGACGATCCGGGCGGGTGCGCTGGCGGTGAGACGGTCCAGCAGCAGGTTGGTCAGCAGGAAGGGGGCGAGGTGGTTGAGCGCGAAGGTGTGCTCGAGGCCGTCGGCGGTGACGTGCCGGTGAGCCCAGAACCCGCCGACGTTGTTGACCAGCACGTCCAGGCGCGGGTAGGTGTCAGCCACCTGGCCGGCCAAACGGCGCACCGCTGCCTGGGCGGACATGTCGGCGGCGAAGACATCCACGGCTGCGTTGCCCGCCGCGGCGCGGATGCCGGCCGCGGCCGCCGCAGCGCGCGCCTGATCACGGCCGGTGATGCCGACCCGGGCGCCCAGTGCGGCGAGCCCGATGGCGGTGGCCTTGCCGATGCCGCCCGTGCCTCCGGTGACGAGAACGGACTTCCCGGCCATGAGGGGGACGTCAGCCATGGTTCATTCCCTGGCTCCTAAAGGGGTTCCGGAGTGCATATTGCTGCTCAGCCGGGCCTGCGAGTTAGCCGGCGACGATGATGTCATTTACGGGCTCGGGTTCTCCCACGCTGGTGGCGGAGGTGGCGCGGCGGACGAACTCGCGGGCGGGAGGCCACATGGCCACGTGCTGGTCACCGGTAGCGTCGTCGTAACGGATGAACGCCACCTCCTCGATGCTGACGGCAAACAGGTGGAACCGCCCTGGAACCGGGCTCCACCCCAGGGCGCCGGCCACCTCCTCGGCGTAGCGGCGCTGTATTCCCGGTTCCTGCTCAGCGCCCGCAGTACCGCGGATCTTGAACTCCCCTTCACCGCCGTCCCGGCCGGTGACCACGCTGTGCACCAGCACGCGCGGGTCACGCAGCAGATCGGCGGCCTTCTTCGACTGCCACAGCATGGACAGCCACAAGATGCCGTCCATGACGAAGGGCTCCACCGGGCTGACCCTCGGCGTGCCGTCCTTCCGGATCGTCGCCACGAGCACGACGCCAGGCTCCAGCAAGCGCCGCCGCCCGAGCGCGGCCAGGCCAGGCTGCAGGCTCTGCATCTGCGACCAGCGCATGTCCCCTCCGATCACCGGTCAGCGGCTGCGCCTCAGTCGATGTCCCTGAGTACCTTCTCGATGGCAGTAAGGCGTTCGTTCATTCTCACGAGCTCGCTGTGCACCGCGCTACTGCCGATGCCTCCACTCTTAAAGGTCCTCCTGATAATCAGCATGACAACATATGTAACCACAGCGATCATGAAGACGATAACCAAGAATATGATAGGCAGGATGACGAAGGCGCTTGGCCCTGACCCAAACATCAGCCTCCTCCTCTCTCTGGTGACGAATGCGGGGAAGGCGCGTCGACGGATTCGGCAATATTTTCCGGCGTCAGCCGGATATCGAATCTGTGCAGCTCGAAATGGCGGAGGGACTTCCCGTCAGCGGAGAATCGCAAGCTACTGGTTACCAGCCCGGCCTCCTGCAGCCGCGCCAGGTGCACATGCAGGACGGGTCGGCTGACCTCGAGGTCACGGGCGAGCTGGCTGACGTGCCTGCCCTCAGCGAGCAGCGCGGCCACGATCCGGCGCCGAGTGGGATGATCCAGGGCCGCGATCACCATGGCCAGCCGGCTCGCCGGGGAAGCATCGTCGGAAGACACCAGCTCTCCTAAAGCGCGGACGCGACACATGTCGTTTTCAGACTACATGTGTCCGCCTTCAAGATGCAATAGATCGAGGACCGGGCGGGGCGGCGAGGAAGTCATCCAGGGCCCGCAGCCGCCGGCCATGATCTGCCTTCAGCCGCAGCGGTCATTAGATTCGACGGCGCCTAACTGCGGTTCACCGGAGAACTGCGCATCGAGCACCGGCGCGCGGACACCGTCGCAGCGGTAGCTCGGCCAGCGCGGTCTGGTATGCCTGCCTACGGGGAGTTCATGAGGCGGCTCAGGCCTCCTCGACTGTGAGCTCCGCCGCAGGATCGGCATCAAGGCGCTCATCTGGGATCGGCAGCCCGCTGCGGACCGAACGCCCATATGTGCCATCGTCCAGCCGCTGCAGAGCACGATCGAGCGCAGCCAGCCGATCGCGCAGGCTGGCCGCGACGGCATCGTCGACACCCTGGGCGGCCAGCGGCTGGGCGGAATCGGCGATATCGCCGGTCTCGCTCCCGGCTTCACGGTCCTGCTGGCCTGCCGACTCAGCGCCCTTGAGCAGGTCCGCCACCTCGGCACGCTCGGCGCGCAGCCGCGCCCGCGCCTGATCTGCATCCATCTGACCTCCACATGCTCGGCTTGGCAAGAAACGGCCGGTGCCCGTGATCTGATTCCCGCCACTCTACGGACGCGGGCGCCGGTCGACGCGCGCATATCAACCGGATCTGAGCCAGGCCGTCGTCCAGCTCGGCTCGAGAGATCCGGTCGGTCGGCAAAAGAGAACGGCGGCAGGAGCCGCAACGTTGGCGGGCTCTGCCGACCGACCGCGCCAGTTCCTGCCGCGCGCGCATCTTGCCCATCTGCCTGTTACGGAGGTGATCGTGAGGCCCCAATGATCAAGGTACTGTGCCTCGATCACCCTGCATATCAGGCATTATGTGGCCCGAAGGGCGCACGTGATCGAAGATCACGCACCTAATGCAGAATTGAGTGCGTTTCCAACAAGTGCGATTATGCATCCGGCCGTATCTGTCCTGGCTGCTCATAGCGGTCGCGCAGGTGTTGGCTCTGGTAGCGCTCGACCAGGATCGCAGCGGCCTCCCCGGCTTGCCTGCCCGCGTCCAGATCGTTTTGGACGAGGGCGGTGATGATGGCACCCTCCATCAAGATCATTAGGTAGGAGGAGAGCCGGCGGGCAGTCGGGCCGTCGAAGCCCTCTGCCAAGGCGAGGGATAGCAGCCACTCGCGGGTCCGCTGTTTGTGATTGAGGACCGCGAGGTAGGCCGGGTGCAGCTGGTTCGGAAGCTGGATCGCGGCGTTGATGAAGGCACAGCCCTTGAATGCCGAGCTGTTGAACCATTGATCTAGGACAAGGAAGATTGCCTGGAGGGCGGAGGCTGATCCGCCTGTCCGCTTGGCGGCCTGGTCGACGAACCAGTCGAAATGCTTGCGGTCCACCTCCGTCAGGCAGGCCGAGACGAGCTTGTCCTTCGATTCGAAGTGCTTGTACAGAGTCGCTTTCGTCACGCCAGCTGCCGCGGCCACGTCGTCCATGCTGACCTGCTGGATCCCGCCGCGATACAGCAGGTCAGCCGAGACCTCCAAGATATGCTCGTGAGTCCGCGCGCGCCGTTGCCCGCGAGCGATGTAGTGCGGAGGGTTGGTGTTGACGGCCATGCTCTCGCTACTTGCTCACAGACTCCGGCGAACCGACGCGCTGGTGATGGAAACGAGTAGGGACCTTGTAGGGCGCCAGTCGCCGTCGCAGGGCCTGCCGGATCGCTCCATTGTCAGGGACGGTTGCCTCGGCCGGCCACCGCAGGTTCGCGGTGACGGCTTGACCCCACTTAGGATCTGGCTCACCCGTGACCGTCACCTCGCTCACCTCGAACATCTCGCGGATGGCTTCGGCAACCTCGACGGGGTACACGTGGTATGAGCCGGTGTTGATCATGCCGTCGAGCCGTCCGTGCAGCCGGTAGTACCCGGTCGCGTCACGGCTAGCGAGGTCGCCCAGAGCGCACCAGCCGTCCGGGTCCCGGAATGCAGGGGACACCATGGGGCCCCGGACTCTCAGCTCTCCGCGGCCCTCCGCGCCCCCTGCGGCGTGGCGAATCTGGAGCTCGACGCCTGGGACCGCGCGACCGCAGCTGTCCAGCAGGGTGTCGTCACCGGACACTATGCGGGCGTGGTCTGACCGGTTCAGCACGGTCAGCGGCCAGCCACCCTCAAGCCGGCCGTAGATCTGGGTGAGGACCGGGCCCAGCCCGCTCAGGCTGCTTCTCAGCTCGGCGGCTGAGACTGGTGCTCCGCCATACACGATCCGGGCAAGGCCAGCTGACCCGGGTGAGCTGGCCATTTGGCCGGCCAAGCGGGTGACCATGCCTGGCACCATGAACGAGGTCGTCACGCCGTAACGTTCGACGGCCTCGAGCACTTCTGCGGCGTCGAACCGCTTGAGTATGACCTGGGGCAGTCCCATCAGCAGGAAGGGAAACGTGGCGACGAGCCCAGTGCCGTGCATCACCTGCTGCACGGTGAGGAGCGAGTCGGCGGCGGAGACCGCGGGACCGTACGTCCCGTCGCGGTACAGCCGCGCGTTGGTCGCCATGTGCGCCATCCAGCCCCCGTAGGAGATGGGGATGGCGAGCAAGCCGCTGGACGCGACGCTCCGGGGAAACAGCAGGTGCGTGGCGTCGTCGGACACCTCGACCGGGCCCGGGTTGCCTCCCGCGGGCAGTTTCTCACCTTGATCGAAGACCGTCGCCTCCGGCATCGAGGCCGCGTGAGCGGCATCGCAGACCACCAGGTCGGCGTCCGCAGCGTTCCAGATCGCCTTCGCCTCCGGCGCCGCGGCTTCAGGGTCCACGGGAACCCTGGTCAGGCCGGCCCGCTCGACAGCGAGATGAGATACCACGGCGTACGCGGAGTTCCAGTACCAGAGGCCCACCCGTCCACCAGGTGTCACCCGCCGCTGCAGGAAACTGGCCAAGGAGTCAGTCTGCTCGTCAAGGAAGGACCCGCTCCAGCTCGCCCCACCGAAATGAACGAGCGGCTTATCCCCCGCAGCACGCAGCGCGCGGCGCGTTCGTCCTCCGGCTATCATCCGTCCGCCTGCCTGGCCAGCCGGGAACGCAGCTCTCGCCGCGCTGGACCTTTGCGCCGCCCAGGACGGTAGGCAACTCACCCACGACCACGACCTCCGCGGGCCTTTCGAACCCGCGAAGCCGGTCCGCAGCGGCCTTGAGGATCAGCTCCCGCAGCGCACCGGAGTCTTCGATGCCCGGCATGAGCTGAACGGCCGCGACCACCCGTATGTCGCCATCCGGGCCAAGCCCCACCACACC
>DATGVY010000602.1:0-2437 GCA_035299845.1 Streptosporangiaceae bacterium | reverse complement strand
CGAAGATCGCGCCGCCGATGGTGAACCCCCACGCCCCGGCCGCCTCCAGCGTCCGGATCTGCGCCACGCTCGCCACCGACCCGGCCGCGATCACCGGGCCGCTCGCCGCGTCGACTACCGCCCGGGTCAGCTCCGCCGCATCGGCGGTCGGGTGCCGGTAGGTCAGCAGGTCCAGGCCGGACACCCCGTCCAGCGCGGTGATCGCGCGGGCGCTGGCGGCGATCTCGGCGATCTCGCCCTGCAGCACGCTCGGATGCCCGACCACCGTCCCGGGGAACGGGCAGTACCGCGCGCTGCGGCCGGCCAGCACACGGCAGCCGTCGGCCGGATGCGTGCCGCCAAGCACCCAGTCGACGCCGATCTCCGCGGCGGCGGCCACCGAGCGCAGTTCGTCATCCCGGCTGGTCGACACGACCTCCAGCATCACTTCGAGCCCATCATTCTGAGCCTTAACGCAGACGTCGCGGAGCACCGGTACCGGCGCCCCGATGTCCTTGAAGCCGATGTACCTGAGCCCCGCCCCGCGCACTTCCTCGTAGACCGACAGCGGGTCACCGACGGTGCGGTCGTGATGGGTGAGCATGAAGACGAACTCGATCACCGTGAACTCCCCGTGGGTGGGGCTATGGGTAAGGCTTGCACTGATGGGTTTTCTCCTGCCGCTGGCTGCAGGCCGTCAGGAGAGCTGGCTGCAGGGCCGGTGCCCGGGCTGGTTGCTGGCGCGATTGCCCGGCTTGCTGCGGCCCGGCCGGCTGCAGCCCGGGCTGGCGGGCCGCCCGGCGGATCGGCCGGCAGCAGCTGGCCGATCCCCTCGATGACATAGTCGGGCCGGACTGGCGAGCCGGCCAGCTCGTCGGGCGTGGTGGCGCCGGACAGGACAAGCACGCTGGTCATGCCGAGGGAGCCGCTCATCGAAACGTCGGTCGACAGCCGGTCGCCGACGATGGCCGTGCCGCCCGGCGGCGCGCCAAGCCGCCGCAGCAGTTCCGCGGCCATGTGCTCGCCGGGCTTGCCCATCACCGCCTCGGCGCGCGCCTGGGTGCAGACCTCGACGGCGGCGAGCATGGCCGCGCAGTCCGGCCAGCCGCCGTCCGGGGTCGGGCAGAACGGGTCCGGGTTGGTGGCGACGATCACCGCGCCGAAATGGCGGACCGCCCGGTAGGCGAGCAGCAGCTTGGCGTAGCTGAACGTCCGGTCGAACGACACGACGACCACCCCGGCGGCGGCCGGCTCGCTGGTCACCGTGATCCCCGCCGCGGCCAGCGTCTCGTCCACCAGCGGCTCGGCGACGGTGAGCACGGCGGCGCCGGCATGCCGTCGGCGCAGGTACGAGGTCAGCACGCCGAGCGGGGTCAGCACGTCGGCCCCGGCCGCCGGGATGCCGAGACGAGACAGCCGCTGCGCGTAGCTGGCCGCTGACCGCAGCGGGTTGTTGGTCAGGAAGACCAGGCGCGAGCCGCTCTGCCGGATCCGGGCGACCGTCTCCGCCGCGCCGGGCAGCAGCGCATCACCCAGGTAGACGGTGCCGTCCAGGTCGAGCGCGTAGCCGGCGAAAATCCGTTCCGGCCGGTGTAGCCCCTGCGCTGCCTGCCCCGGCTCAGGATGTAGCGGAGCCGCCTGGCGCGACTGCGCGTGCTCCGCCGCCGGGCCCGCCGTCATGTCATGCCTGCCCGCCGAGCACGGCGGCGTCGGCGAGCACCCGGTCGACGTCGTCGTCCTCCCAGCAGCCCAGCAGCATGGCCAGATCCGCCACGCCGAACCGGTGCCGGAGCAGCGCGCAGTTGGCCACCGCCCAGCGCACCTCGTCATCGCCGGTCGGCTCGGGCAGCGCTCCGAACCGCACCGGCAGCCCGGCCGAGCCCAGCGCGCTGGCAAGCTCAGCCGGGCCGGTCAGCAGCTCGCCGAGCGCGGCGTCGTGGCTCGCCCAGTCGGCGCGCAGGCCGGCCAGCGGATCGGAGCCTGCCGCAAGCAAGGCCAGTTTCCGCGCGTAGCCAGCGAAGCACTCGGCGGCCATCGCGCCGTCAGGGTCGATTCCCTTGAATGCCGCGCTGATGTGATCCCTGGCCTGGTCGGGGTCCGGGATCGCGGCTGGCCGGCCGAGCGCGCCCCCGGCGATCGCGCGGCGGACGTGCGCCCAGGTAGCGGCCGCAACGACGCTGGCGATTCCGACCTGCGTGCCGTGGAAGCTGCCGGGACGCCCGCGTGCGGTGTCGGCCATCTCGAGCAGATGGCTGATGGCGTGCTCCATCCCCGAGCTCGGCGCGGTCGAGCCTGCCACGCCCATCGCGATGCCGCTGAGAGTAAGGATCCGGGCCAGCTCGGCGAGGCTGACGGCAAGCCGCGTTTCCGCGGCAGTGCCGGCCCGGGGGGACGACCCCCAGGAACCCCCCGCCTGCGCTTCAGCGGCCGTGCTGGCCCGGGGGGACGACCCCCAGGA
>DATGVY010000601.1:0-4359 GCA_035299845.1 Streptosporangiaceae bacterium | reverse complement strand
GGTCGACCATCGTGTTGATCGTGTTCTTCAGCTCGAGCACCTCGCCGCGCACGTCGACGGTGATCTTCTTGGACAGGTCGCCCTGCGCCACCGCGGTCGTCACGTCGGCGATGTTCCGCACCTGGCCGGTCAGGTTGTTCGCCATCCCGTTCACCGAGTCGGTCAGGTCCTTCCAGACTCCGGACGCGCCGCGGACCTGCGCCTGGCCGCCGAGGCTGCCCTCGGTGCCGACCTCGCGGGCCACCCGGGTCACCTCGTCGGCGAACGCCGACAGCTGGTCCACCATCGTGTTCACGGTCTGCTTGAGCTGCAGCATCTCGCCCTGGGCATCAACGGTCACCTTGCGGGTCAGGTCGCCGCGGGCTACTGCAGTGGTGATTGCCGCGATATCGCGGACCTGGACCGCCTTGTCGGTGACCTCTGAGGTAAGGGAGGCAAGCTGGCTGCCGACCTCGTCCGTCAGCAAGCCGATCTCGGCGAGCAGGAGGCCATCCGCGTGCCCGGCCTCCCCCCGGTCGCCAGGCCTGACGCGAGGACGGAGATCGCCAGCCAGGAATGCCGCCAGCGTGGCCAGGATGGGCTCGAGGTCGGCGTCGCTATACCGAAGAGTCCCCTTGTCTAAGGACGCGCCGCTAGCACTGGCGGCGGCCGGCCGATTGCCGGTGCGCGCTGCGCCGTCGCCCCCGGCTGCGGCTCCTCCAGCTATGCCGTTCGCCCCGCGGGTCCTATCGGCCTGCGCAACGCGTGAGACGGCGGTCGGCCGGGTCATTGTGTGTCCTCCTCAACCCATGACTCGCATGCCCGGTCTTGGCCGCTGCGGAAAACCGGACCTCGCCTTCTGCGATGTATCGACATCACGAGTCTGTCACGATGGGATCATCAGCTAGCCGCAAACGCACCAAACATGACCGTCTGTATCGAGAGGACATGTGGACCTCGTCGCGGGCGCAACCTATAACCCCGAGCCGACTGCAGTAGCCGCCGCCCGCCGCTTCGTCCTGGAGACGCTGAGATCTTGGCAGGTGCAGGCCAGCGATGACCTGCTGGCCGACGCAGAACTGCTGACCAGCGAGCTCGTCACGAACGCGGTCGTGCATGCGCGGACGCCGGTGCAGGTCACATGCCGCGCAGACGGGTCCGAGGTCGAGGTGTCGGTGCTGGACTTGCAGCCGGGACGCACGATCCACGGCGGCGCGGACCGAGCCGGGGATACCGACCGCGCAACGGGTCGTGGCTTGCTTCTGCCTGCGGCACTCTCGTCATCGTGGGGAGTGACCTACGCGCCGGATGCCAAGGCTGTCTGGTTCCGCCTCCGGCCCGATGGCACGGCCCCTTCAGGCTCGCGGGTGTGTCTGGCCCCGCCCGCCGACGTAGGTGACGGGTTCGGGCGGGCCGGAACCCGGTCCTTTGCTGCCGCAGCCGCTCGGAATGATGCGGATCTGGTGCGGCTCGGCTACCAGGAGCTGCTCCGTCATGCGGTCGAGCTTGCCCGCGACGCTGTGCAGGCAGACGCCGCCTATGTTCTGATCGCCGACGAGGACGGCGTCCTCAGGATGCGAGCTGCAGCTAGCCTCGATGCCCAGGGAAAGGAGGCCCGCCCATCCGAGCAGGCCAACCTCATGGCGCCAGCCACTCATACCGGAATGGGAATGTTCCTGACGGTATACGACCAGCTGACTGAGAACGGCACCGACGGCACGACCTCGGCCAGCGTGCTGCCGCAGTCGTTCCTGACCGTGCCGGTCCGAGCCGATGGCCGTGTTGCTGGTGTGATTGCGGTAATGGCTGCGGAGGCGGATCGGTTCGCCGAGAGAGACTCGGCCCTGGTACAGCAGGTTGCCGACCAGCTAGCGCTGCCGCTCGAACGGGCCAGGCTGAATGAGCACGACCGGGCCCGGCGCGGGCGGATCAGCTTTCTCGCGGAGGCCAGCGACATGCTCGCCGGCACACTAGACCAGGAACAGACGATCGCGCTCGCCGCCCAGCTTGTTGTGCCGCGGCTTGCGGTCTGGTGCGCGATCCTGCTGGCTGACGACAGCGGCCAGCTCATACCGGCCTATGTCTGGCATGCCGATGAGGCCCGCAATGACGACCTAAGGTACCTGCTGGGCCGGGTGCCGCCGCAGGCCTTCTTCCCCGGGAATCGGCGGCAATGGTCGCTCTGGATGCCACCCGGTGAGGCACCTATGCCCGAGGACGCCGAACCCGCCAACGACCTGGTCTGGTGCTTCCCGCTGCTGGCGCGTGGCCGCAGCCTGGGCGTCCTTGTTCTCGGGCGGCCAGGCGACGGAGCGCTCGGCAGCCAGGCCGTTGATCTGGCCGAGGACCTGGCTCGGCGGGCGGCGCTGGCTCTGGATAACGCCAGGCTCTACTCCGAGCAGCTGCAGGCCAGCCACGCGCTGCAGCGCAGCTTGCTTCCCGCACAGCTCCCGGTCATCCCCGGCCTGGACATCGCGGCGGGATATCGGGCCGCGGGCGAGGGAAACGAGGTGGGCGGCGATTTCTACGACGTCTTCAAGGTAGCGCCAGACCGCTGGCGGTTCACTATCGGCGATGTGTGCGGCAAAGGCGTAGAGGCCGCCTCAGTCACCGGCCTGACCAGGCACGCGCTGCGGATCCTGGCCAGGGAGGGACACGACGTCCCCACTGTGCTCCAACGGCTCAATGCGCTCATACTCGGAGAAGGCTCCGCAGTGCCGTTCCTCACCCTGATTCATGGCGAGATCATCATGACCCCCAGCCAGGCTTCCGTCGAAATGGTGTGCGCTGGCCACCCGCCGCCATTGCTGCTGTGCTCGCCAGGCACCACGCAGACCGCGGCGAGCTCGCAACCACTGATCGGAGTGATAGAGGGCGCGACGTTCTGTGCCGATACCTGCCACATACGTCCCGGCGATGTGCTGCTGTGCGTTACCGACGGCGTCACGGAGCGCCGTTCCGGGGAACGCTTGCTCGACGACGACAACGGCCTGCAGCAGCTGCTCAGCGAATGTTCCGGACTGAATGCTGGCGCCATCGTCGCCAGCATCGAGCGGGAAGCACGCGAATTCGGATCCGGCCCGCCAACAGATGACATAGCGCTACTCGTGTTCCGCGGGCAGTAGAACGACCGGGCGGTCCTGTACAGCGTCAGTGCCGGGTCTCGGCGAGATGCATCTTGATGATGGAGTCGAAATCCGGATCCGGGGCCAGGCCCAGCCGGGCGGCCCGGTCGGCGCGGAATCGGGCGGGCCAGCTCGTCACGATCGCAGCCACCGCCGGTTCGGGAACCCAGTCGATCAGCGCGCTCACCTCCGGTCCGGTCACCCGTTCCAGCGCGGCCACCATGTCCGCGACGGTCACGGTAAGGGCCGGCAGGTTGACCGCGGTACGACCGCCCCAGGCCTGGTCGGTCGACGTGGCGGCGCAGAGTAGTCCGCCGGTGGCCCGCGCCGGGGAGACGAGCGCCACCTCGGTCCGCGCGTCGACCGGGCAGGTCGCGCGTTCGCCGGCGAGCGGTTCGCGGATGATGCCCGACAGGAAGCTCGACGCCGCTGCGTTGGGCCGCCCCGGGCGCACGCTGACGGTCATCAGCCGAACGGCCCGTCCGCGCAGGAATCCCTTGCGGGTGTAATCGGCCAGCAGCTGCTCGCCGATGACCTTCTGCACCCCGTAGCTGGACTGCGGATTCGGCGCGGTGAGATCGTCCACCACCGCCGGGAGCGGGTGCTCGCCGGAGGCCCCGAAGACTGCGACGGAACTCGCGAACACCACCACCGCGTTCGTCCCGAGCGCGCGGCACGACGCGAGCAGCGACTCGGTGGCGCGCAGGTTCGTCCGCATGCCGAGGTCGAAGTCCGCTTCGCATTCTGCGCTGACCGCGGCGGCGAGATGGAAGATCACGCCGGCCCCGGCGAGCGCGTCCGGTCCGGCGCGTGCCGGGTCCAGTAGTTCGCCGAGGTCGCCGCAGATCGCAGCCACCCGCTCGTCCGCGGCCAGATCCGCGGGAACCGGCGCGCGGTCGACGAGCGTCACCCGCGATATCGGTTGCTCCCCACTGCCTGCGACGTCAAGCGAGCCCGCGGCCAGCAGTTCCCGGGCCAGGCGTGCGCCCAGAAAGCCGGCACCGCCAGTGACCACCACGTTTGCCACGGCGCCTCCCGTCCCCGGCTGGCCTGGGCGTCGAACGCTATCAGCGTTATCCGCAGAACGAGGATGTCGGGGTTGAGATCGCTGTCTGCGGTGATTTCCCGGCAGACTGGCGTGATGCGGGCTGACGTGGTGGTGATCGGGGCGGGCGCGCTTGGCCTGAGCACAGCCCTGCATTGCGCCCTGCGCGGCAGGTCGGTCGTGATAGTAGAGCGGGACACGGCTGGCTCT
>DATGVY010000600.1:0-7465 GCA_035299845.1 Streptosporangiaceae bacterium | reverse complement strand
CTTCCCCGGTCATCCGGCGCTGTGGCTGACCGAGCGGGGCGGGCGGCTGCGGCCCCGTCAGATCGAGGAGCGTTTTGCCGCCTACCGGGAGGCGCTGAAGCTGCCGCCCGAGCTGGTGCCTCACTGCCTGCGGCATTTTCTCTCTGCTTAGTGACCGTGTTGCGATTAGCTCCGGAGCCCTTTACGAGCTGTGATTTCCGGCTGCGGCGGGCCGTGTCGTGTTTCTATCGTCCGGTTCGTGATCATGAGCTTCTTTTCGTCCCGGGGCTGGGAGTCCTGGGACATCGCGAACCGGCCGCTCATCCCCGAGCGGATGCCGGTCTTGGTCGATGACGACCTCCTGTTCGAGGACGGGCCCGGCGATCCCTGTCCGTCGGTGGCGGTGAACCAGTGGCTGCGGGAGCTGCCCGCCAGCGGTGCCCCGTCGCCGGCCACGTGGGAGGCGTACGCGCGGGCGGTCAAAGAATGGATGGAGTTCCTGGGACTGCACGGTGTCGGGGTGTTCGACTCACGCGAGCGCCTGAAGGCGGGACTGAGCCGGTATGCCGAGCACCGGGCGGCCGGCCCGGCCCGGCAGCGGTTCTCCGCCACGACGTGGGGCCGGCACATGAGCATCCTGTCGCTGTTCTACCGGTGGGCGATGGACGAGGGCCATGCGCAGGCCGAGCCTTTCACTTACCGGATGGCGCGGGCGCTGTTCGCCGGGACGGGCCGCGAGGTCCGGGTGAACCTGGCGGTGCGGCGGAGCCCGAAGCCGCACGTGACGATCAGGTACCTGGAGCCCGACTTCACCGCGATGTTCCTCTCTGGCCTGCGCGGCCTGACGGCCGACGGGACCGCCGACGCCGGCTATCACGGGCGGGAACTGGCCCGCAACGCCGCGGTCGCGGGCCTGGCGCTGGCCACCGGGCTTCGCCGGCAGGAGTTCACCTACCTGCTGCCCTGGGAGATCCCGGCGCTCCCCGCCCGGCCGACGGCGATGCCGGTCCCGTTCCCGGTCCCGGCCGGGGTGACCAAGGGACGGAAGTTCCGCACCACGTGGGTTTCCTATGACGCGCTGGCCCGGGTGCACCATTATCTGGAACTCGACCGTGCCGCCACCGCGGACGGGTCGGCGTGGCGGCCGCCGCCGCGGTGGGGCGAGCCGCTGCTGGTGACCGGCCCGGACGAGCGGGGCGGCCGGGTCAACGGCGTCCGCCGCCGGTGGGAGACGCTCACGCCAGGCGAGCGGCGCCGGCTGGTCGCCCCGGACGGAGGCTCCTGCCTGCTGGCCGTGAAGAACGGCGGCGGCCCGTTCACCGCATGGGCGACAGTGTTCGAGCGGACGTCGGACCGGATCCGGGCCACGTCCGAACCGCGGTTCCCGCACGTGACGCCCCACCGGCTAAGGCACACCTTCTCGATGCGAACGCTTGAGTACCTGGTGAGCGGGCACTACCGGCAGGCCGCGAAACTGGTCACGGACACCGACGCCGACGCGGCCCTGGTGTTCTACCTGTCCAAGGCGGACCCGCTGCTGGTGCTGCGGGACCTTCTCGGCCACTCGACGGTGCTGACCACCGAGAAGTACCTGCGCCGCCTGGACACCACCCGCATCTACCGGGATGCCTACGAGCACGCCGGGGCCGGCAGCGGGCTGATGGGCGACCAGGCGGCCGAGCGGGAAGCCGGATCAGAGTTCCGCGGCGACGGCGGGGATGCCTGATGCCTGCCGAGATCACCCGGGAACCGCTGGGCATCGCATGCGTGTTCAGCGACGGCGCGTCCGCGAGGCTCGCCCTGGACGGGCTGCCCTGCCCGGAGCTGGCGGAAGACCTGCTGACCGGCCTGACTGAGCTGATCCACCCGCACGGCACGGTTGACTCAGCCGGCTCGGTGGAGCACTACGTGGCGTCCGTGCGGCATATGACCCGGTCCCTGGCCGCCGCCGGGTTCACCGGGAGCGCGTCCGGCCTGCGGCGGGCGCAGGCAGCCCGGTACTGGATGGCCGCCCCCGGGCCGAAGGAGGCATGCACCCGCCGGATGCTGCTCGGGTTCCAGGCCGCGGGCGGCACCCTGGATGCCGGGGTGGCCGAGCTCGCGGCCGGCCGTGCCTTCAACCCGCAGCGCAACCATCATCAGCTGCCGCCGTATTCCGAGACCGAGTGGGAACGACTGGCCAGCGCCTGCGAGTTGGTCGCCGGCGAGTCGTTCGCCGCGCACAAGCAGGCCCTGGCCGCCGCCGGCCGGGGCCGCCATCCTCGTGAGCACGGCTGGAGCGGGGATAACCTGCGCTGGCTGCTGGCCAGGACGGGGCCCGCCGGCATCGTCGCGTTCGGTGAGCACCTGGGCTGCTCGGACAACGTGGTCCGCCAGCGCGGCGGGGTCCTGGACGCCAGCCGCGACCTGTTCCCGGGCCTGGACGTGGTGATCGCCTACCGGCTGCTGTTCGGCATCTACTCCGGCATCGTCCCGGACGGCATCGACGACCTGACGGTCGGCGACATCGACTGGGCCGGGGACTCCGTCATCCTGCTGTCCTATGTCAAGGGCCGGACCGCCGCCGAGAGCCTGAACCTGCCCCGCCAGGCGGTCCGGCTGCTCGAGCAGTGGCTCGCCCACTCGGCACTGCTGCGCAGCCACGCTGACCCGGAACACCGCAGCGACCTGTGGCTCCGGCTGAACAAGCCCGGCGGCACCAGGATCTGGGCGAAGGGCGGGGCCGCCGGCCGGGTCGCCATCCAGCGCTGGATAACCCGGCACGGAGTGACCGGCGGCGACGGCCAGCCGCTGAAGATCCACCGGTCCCGGATCCGCACCACCCACCAGTCGATGCGGGACAAGCGGGCCTGGGCCGGCCGCGGACGGGCGACCATCGACCCCAACCACTCCCCAGAGGTCGAGGGCGACCATTACCTGACGGCCACGACGCCGTCCCAGCGGCAGGCAGCCGAGGCGATCGTCGAGGACGCCCAGCATGACCTGCTGCGCAGGGCCCTCCCGCCCGTGGTGGTCTCCGCCGGGGACGCCGCCTCGCTGGCCCGCGGCTATCCCGAGCTGGTCGCCTCTCTCGGGCTCAGCGACACGGTGATCGCGGAGCTCGCCGGCGGGGAACGGGACGTGTTCACCGCCGCCTGCGCCGACCAGCTGTCCGGGCTCCACGGCCCGGCCGGCAGGCCCTGCCCGGCCAGGCCGTGGGTCTGCCTGCTCTGCCCGCTGGCGGTGTTCGCCCCGCGGCATGCCGCGAACCTGCTGCGGCTGAAGGCATTCTTCTCCCGGCAATGGCAGCAGATGCCCGCCGCCCAGTTCATGGCCGTCTTCGGCCCCTACTCTCAGCGGGTCGGCCAGGTGCTGGACCGCTTCGACCCTGCCGTCGTGACCCGTGCCGCCGCCAGCATCAGCGGCCGCGACGACGAGATCCCCCTGCGTCCCGAGGAACTCACGAGATGACAACCGCACTGGCCGGCACCGCCGGCCCCCGCCAGTCCCCGTTCGCGGGCACCGACGTCTGCCGCGAATCCGGGCTCGTCCTGCCCGACGGCTCTTCCCGGCCCGCATTCGACGACGACATGTGGGACTTCACCGAGGTCGCCGGGCTTCCCAACCAGATGGCCAGGGTCAACCGCCGGTTCGACTTCGCCGCGATCGCCAGCCCCGGCTGGCGGCTGGTCGCCAAGGAGCAGATCATGGCCATGCTCGCCCCCCGGCACGAGGCCGTGATCATCCTGCCGCACGCCTACCGGACCCCGCTGCACCTGACGACCGCGTTCGCCCGGCTCGCCGAGCTGACCCGGCTCCTGAACTGGCTGACCGCCCAGGACGTCGCCAGCCTCGCCGGCATCGACGACGACCGGTGCGAGGCATGGATGGCCCACCGCCGCTACCTGCTCGACGAGAACGGGCACGTGGCCGGCGAGCGCAGCCCGGCGACCCGCCGGGCTGCCGCCCAGGCCGTCGCCGACCTGGTCACCCACCGGGAACTGTTCACCGCCGACACCATCTCCGCAGACCTGCGGCCATGGAGAGGAGCCGCCCCCTCGGTCGTCGCCGAGATGCCGCACGGAGCCCGGCAGAACAAGACCCCGCCAGTCGGCGACGCCGTCCTGCAGCCGCTGCTGGCCGCCGCCCTCTACCTGACGGGCGCCCTCGGCCCGCACGCGACCGGGCTGCTAGAGCAGGTCAGGGACGCTGACCGGCGATGGTCCCACAAGCACGGAGACCATGTCTTCACCTCCACGCTGCCCGCCGAGGCGATCGTGCGGGTACTCAAGGGCTACGAGCAGCGGGGAGAACCGCTGCCGCTGGCCGCCGAACACGTCATCCGGGACCGGCTGGAAGCCGGCTGGCCACCCGGTGACCCGCTGGCCCGGCTCTCCCTCGGCCTGCTGGCCCGGCAGGCCGGCGTCACCCAGTTCTGGAGCCAGTGGATACCGGACGTGCGGGACCGGATCGAGGAAACGCTGAGCGCCGTCGGGGCGGAAAAGCCTTTCGGGCGCAGCTCACCCGCTGTCGAGCGTGCTGACGGGGACGGCACCGTCCCGTGGACGCTGCCGCTGGACCGGCTCGAAGCCGTGGCCCTGACCGGAATCATCCGCACAGCCTCTATCGCCCTCCTCGCCGCAGTATCAGGAATGCGCTCGTCTGAGCTGATGGAACTGGAAACCGGGTGCTGCCGTCCGCCGGAGCAGTACGCGGACGGCCTCGTCCGCTACCGGCTGGCCAGCAAGATCGTCAAGGGCCAGCCGCTCGGCGGGACACCTGATGAGTGGGTCGTCATCGAGCCCGCATACCAGGCAGCCCAGCTCCTCGTGCGTCTCCACGACGACCCCCGGCCGGGAAACCCGCTGCTGGGCCGGTTCGCGTTCGACGTCCGCTGCACCTGGTTCCGGAACTGGGTCAACGGCCCCTCCGGCCAGCGGCTCGGCCTCGCCCCCATCCCGGA
The DNA here is from genome assembly GCA_035299845.1 of Streptosporangiaceae bacterium. Taxonomy (GTDB): domain Bacteria; phylum Actinomycetota; class Actinomycetes; order Streptosporangiales; family Streptosporangiaceae; genus Palsa-506. The sequence goes on along the minus strand of DATGVY010000600.1, from coordinate 2,544 downwards.
CGACCCGGTCAGCCTCCGCGCTCTGCGCAGAACCCTGGCGATCGAGCTCGCTTACCGGCCCGGCGGCGTCCTCGCCGCGAAACTGCACCTGAAACATATCGCCGTCGCAACTACGGAGGGGTACGCCTCCCGGCCGGGCGGCGCGCAGGCCGAACTGCTCGCCGAGGTCAACAAGCACGAGTCCGAACGCAACCTGGAACTGGTCTGGAACGAGTTCCGCAACTACCAGCAGGGCATCATGCCCGCCGGGCCCGGCGCCCGCGAGCTCACCGAGCTCTTCGCCCACGTCGACGGCAAGCTCGCCGCCGGCGATCCCGGAACACCCAAAGTACAGGCCAGCGACCGCGACGTGCTCAACCTCATGACCAAGCGGGCACGGACGCTGCATCTCGGCACCTCAAATTACTGCTGGTTCACCGATCCGTCCCGGGCACTCTGCCTCAAGCTCGCCGGCACCCCGGCCGCCGACAAGCCCCTCATCGGAATGTGCGACTCGGCCCGCTGCCCGCAGGCCACCCATCATCCCTGCCACCGGCCCGTCTGGGCCGGGCACGCCGAGAACACCCAGACGTTCCTCGGCCAGCTCGGCCCGACACGGAAAACCGAAAGAGCACGCCTGCAAGCCGAGTACGACCGGGCCGTCCGCGTCCTGGCCCGGATCGACGAGGCCGCAGCCGCAGGAGAACCCGGATGAGGCTCAGCAGGCAGCAGCTCGCCGGCAACGAGGCGAAGATCAGGGCGGCCATGACCCGGCTGCTGAACGGCGACATCCCGCCCGGCGGGAAATGCGACATCAAGACCCTCGCCGGCACGGCCGGCGTCGACCGCACCGCCTTCTACGGCAACCGCCCCTACGCCCACCTGCGCACCGAGTTCGAACAGCGGCTCAAAGAACTCCTTGACTCCGGCGAACGGCCCGACCCCCGCGACACCCAGGCCGCCCACCTCAAAGACGAGATCACCCGGCTGAAAGAACGCCTCGCCCGGGCAGACGCCGCGATCAGCGAACTCGCCGGCTTCCGGGACCAGGCCCTGGCACGGCTCGCCGCCCAGCATCACGAGATCACCCGGCTGCGCCAGGAAGTACGCCTGGCAGCCGGCGTCCGCCGGCTGCCAGTTCCCCCGGTCCAGGAGCAGAGCCTGCCATGACCAGCATTCATCCCCCGGAGCCCGGCATCACCGGCGCTGTCCGTGCCGGCGCTGCCGGGCTCTACTCCCTCGAAGCCGCCTGCGAGCTGGTCATCGGCACCGGGTGGCTCCGCCGCGATGACTTCGCCCTCTTCATCAGCACCGGCACCTCGCTCACCGACGGCGTCACCGAACTCGCCCACATCGACTGGCAGGCCGCCGTCACCAGCCGCGATACCGGGCTTCTTCCCTGCAGCAGCGGGGAGAACCGGATCTTGCGGCTGGCAGCCAGCATCGCCGCCGGAATCCCCGTCGATCTCAACGACGCGCTGACCGGACTCGACCAGGCCCGCATCGCCCTCGTCGTCCGGGCTGTCCGCCACGCCAACGGCCAGCGGCCCGCTGATTATGCCGGCTCCTGACGATATGACGTCCATCACACAGGAGGCCGGAAATCGCCACACGGCAGGTCACTATCAGCACGAAAGTCCCGCACTCGGATCGGCCAGGCAGAATCGCTACACAAATCCTGTGAACACGGCGAGTGCGGACAGAAGACGGATCTTCGTGACCGACGCCCTTCGGTCCGGGATGCCACCGCACATCGCCGCGAAAATCTGCGGGCACGCCCTGCTGGACACCACCATGGGTTATGCCGCGATCTACCCCGAAGACGTGGTCTCCCACCACCGGGCCTTCATCGCCCGCCGCCGGGCCGAGCGGCCCAGCGAAGAATACCGCGACCTGACCTCAGGCGAATGGGACGAATTCCTCGCTCTCCCTGTTAACTGCACCTCATCTGGATCATCGACCGGGTATCAGGCCTGGTCTGCTGAGAGGGTGAGGCGTGATCGAGGACATGCGGCGTGCGCTGATGGAGGGGCTGCGGTCGGTGCCCTCGGTGGGGGCGGTCATCACCGGCCAGACGGCGCAGCTGCCGTTCTTCGTCGTGGACAGCGACGGCGGGGAAGTCGAGCCGGTCAGCGCCTGCCTGCGGGATCTGATGCTCGGGGACGCCAGCCCGCTCACCTGCCGTAGCTATGCGTTCGATCTCCTGCGGTGGCACCGGCTGCTGTGGTGCCTTGGGACCGGCTGGGAGAAGGCAACTGAGGCTGATGTCGCGACGCTGGCGGGCTGGCTGCGCACCGCACGCAATCCTCAGCGGGAACGCAAGGGGCCTGGTTCGGCTCCCGCGGGATCAGTGAACCTCAAGACCGGCAAGCCGTCCCTGCGAACGGGGTACGCGCCGGCGACGATCAATCACGCGCTGACTGTCGTGCACGGCTTCTACTCCTTCCACGGCCGTTTCGGAGACGGCCCGGTGATGAACCCGGTGCCCGTGTCTGCCCAGCGGCGGCAGGTGCTAGCGCACCGCAGCCCGCTGGAGCCGGTTCCGTTCGTCCGGCGGGCCCGGCT
>DATGVY010000599.1:0-14418 GCA_035299845.1 Streptosporangiaceae bacterium | reverse complement strand
CTGGAGCCCGCCAAAGTTTCCGCGATCATGGAACGCTGCGGCAGCTGACATTACGGTGACGCCAGCTCTGGCGGCATGCCTGATCTGCTGAGACGCCACTATGACGCCGGTTGACATCGAGTTGACTGCATTTGGTGGTTGACAGACGTCAATTATGACGTCATAGTGATGTCATGGAGCTGTCAGAGTACACCGGCGTGCTGCGCGGTGAACTCGCCGCGATCACCCGATTCGCGAGTGAGGATGTGGCGCGCGCTGGCCAGATGCTGGCCGAGGCGCTTGACTCATCGGTCCGCCTCACGCTGCTTGACGTGCTGTCGGCCGCTGCCGCCGACATCACAGCGCAGCTGGACGACACGGTGGTCGAGGTCCGGCTGGCTGGCGGTGAGCCGTCCTTCGTCGTCATGTCAGCACCGCCAGCGGAACCTGACGAGGCGTCCGAGCCGACCGCCGCGGCGGACAGCGCCGACGAGTCTGGCACCGCCCGGATCACCCTGCGGCTGTCCGACACGCTTAAGGCGCGGGTCGAGGCGGCTGCGGCGGGCGAGGGCTTGTCGGTCAATGGCTGGCTCGTCCATGCCGCGATCCATGAACTGGACGGGCCGGGCAGTACCGGACCGCAGCGATCCCGCCGCGGCATCGGCCAGCGGATCACCGGCTATGCCCGCAGCTGAGCGGGCCATCATCTCGTCCGGCGACCGCGCGGTCACCAGCCCGGCCCACGACCACTGCGCCACCGTCCTGCCCATGACCACTGCACACCATCCCAACCCCACGATCAGCGAAGGAAGCAAGACAATGACTACTTGGGAGTTTCCTGCCCCCGGACCGATCACCCTGGAGGCCAGGCTGCCGGCCGGCAGCATCACAGTGCACGCGGAGCCGGTAACGACGGCCACTGTGTCGCTCACGTCGGCGCATGCGGGCAAGCGCGGTGATGAACTCATCGCGGCCGCCACCGTCGAGCTCGCCGCCGGGACGCTGACCGTTACGGTGCCTGACCGAGTCCGGCTGCTGAGCAGCACCCCGCTGGACCTGGTCGTACGGTTGCCGCTCGGTTCGTCGTGCGTGCTCAATGCGGCGTCGGCGGACGTCCGCTGCAGCGGCGAGCTCGGTTCCCTGGATGCCCGCACCGCCAGCGGAGACGTGACGGTGGAGCGGACGGCCGGGCAGGTCAGCATCAACACCGCGTCCGGGGATGTCCGGCTGGACGATGCGGCCGGAGCCGTCCAGGTGAGCACCGCGTCCGGCGATACCGGCATCGGCCGGGCCGGCGGCGACGTGACCGTGAACTCCGCCAGTGGCGACCTGACCATCGGCAGCGCCGAAGGCTCGGCCAAGGTCCGCAGTGCCAGCGGCGATGTCCGGATCGACCGCATCACGGCCGGCCGCGGCGAGGTCACGACCGTGTCCGGCGATGTCAGAATCGCCGTTCCGGCCGGCATCGGCGTCTATCTCGACCTGTCGGCGATGACCGGGGACGTCAGCAGCGACCTGGAGCCCGCCGACAGCGACAGTGAGGCCGGCCTGAGCCTGCACTGCCGCAGCGTCAGCGGGGACGTTCGCGTCGTCCGCGCCGCCAATGCGACAGCCGGCTAGCCGACTGCCAGTCCGTTACCGAACGTCCTGCTGCCAGCAGGAATCAAGAAAGGCCAAGATGATGCATCCCCACCTGCTAGAGCAGGTCATCGCCCAGCACACCGCCGAGCTACGCGCCACCTCGGCCGCCGCCGTCAGGGCCAGCCGGGCCCGGCGCGGCCGCCGTCATCCGATCAGGCGCCGCACCGGCTGGGCGCTCGTCTCCGTCGGCCTCTGGCTCGCCGGCGGCCGCGCGTGACATGCCATGGCTCAGCCGCCGTGGACCCCGGTACTCGCCAGCCAGGCATCGTCAAGCTCACCCTCGGCGACGATCACGGCCGGCCCGGTCAGCAAGCTCGCGGTCCCGAGCAGCGTGACCGCGAGCCGGCCACCGGGCGCGCTGACGGTCCAGGTCCCGCTGGCAGTCTCCGGCAGGACGGCCGGGCCCGTGCCGGTACTGGCGCCGGGAGTGGCGGACGCGATCGCCGCGGCGACCGCAGCGGCAACGGCGCCGGTGCCGCACGACCTGGTCAGCCCCGAGCCTCGCTCATGCACCCGCATCTCCGCCTGCCGGTCGCCGGTGATCCGGGTGACCTCCACGTTGGCGCCGTCGGGGAATTCCGCCGGGTCGAGCAACGGGGGCGCGGACAGGTCGAAGTCGGCTACCGGGGTGCCCACGAGCACGGCCAGATGCGGGTTTCCCAGCGAGATCCGCAAGCCCGTGTACTCCTGGCCGGCGATCACCGCCCGGCCCGGCCCCAGCATCGCAGGAACGCCCATCTCGGCGGTGATCGACCCGTCCGGCTCCACCCGGACCTTCCGCGGACCCGACCTGGTTGCCACGGTAAAGGCCAGGTCACGCACCAGGCCGTGGTCCAGCAGGTAGCGCGCGAACACCCGGATGCCGTTGCCGCACATCTCGGCGGCGCTGCCATCCGCGTTGCGGTAGTCCATGAACCACTCGGCAGGCGGCTCCCCGCCGCCATCCAGGTCGTGCTCAGGCTCGCCGTTGCCATTGCCGACGGCCGCCCGCGCCGCCGCGGCGGCGAGAACGACCCGCAGCACGCCGTCCCCGCCTAGCCCGGCCCGGCGGTCGCAGAGCCGGGTCACCAGCGCGGGCGTCAGGACGAGATCATCCTCGAAGTCGGGCAGCACCACGAAGTCGTTCTCCGTGCCATGCCCCTTGGCGAACCGCATCCCCCGATGGTAATGACCCCTCCTGATGCTCTTGCTGCCGTCGGTGGATTACCGCCAGCCGCCGGCCAGCCTGCCGGCCCGCGCTCCCGGCCGTCCGCGACGTCACTAACCTCACCAGCCTCGCCCGGTTTGCCGGCGAACAGCAGGAAGGGCTAACCAGCTAGCCCGGCTTCCTGCAGCACGGCCAGCACTCGGCCGGCCATGCCCGGATCGTCGGCCGCGAGCCAGCGGATCCTGGGGTCGCGGCGGAACCATGCGTCCTGCCGCCGGGCGAACCGCCGGGTCGCCCGCACCGTCTCAGCGGCGGCTTGCTCCTCCGACCACTCCCCCGCGAGGAACCGCAGCACCTGGGCGTAGCCGAGGGCGCGGCTGGCGGTCCTGCCCTCTCGCAGGCCGTGGCCGGCCAGGTCTCGGACCTCGGCAACGAAGCCCGCCTGCCACATCCGGCCGACCCGGTCGGCAATGCGCCGGTCAGCCTCGGCCCTGGGCAGCCGCAGGCCAACCTGCACGGCCGGGTAGACCGACTGGTAGCCGGGCAGCGTCGCGCTGAACGGCCGACCGGACAGCTGGATCACCTCAAGCGCCCGGACGATCCGGCGGCCATTGCCCGGCAGGATCGCCGCGGCCGCGGCCGGGTCGGCCTCGGCGAGCCTCGCGTGCAGCGCGGCAGCGCCGCGCTCGGCCAGCTCGGCCTCCAGCCCGTCGCGCAGCTCCGGGTCGGTGCCGGGGAACTCGAGATTGTCGATCGCGGCGCGTACGTACAGGCCGGATCCGCCGACCAGGATGGGGATCCGGCCGCGTTCGCGGATGTCGCCGATTGCCGCCCGCGCCAGCAGCTGGTATTCCGAGACGCTCGCTGTCCTGGTCACCGGCCAGACGTCAAGGAGATGGTGCGGCACGCCCGCCCGCTCGGCGGGAGGGAGCTTCGCCGTGCCGATATCCATGCCCCGGTACAGCTGCATGGAGTCGGCGTTCACGATCTCGCCGCCCAGCGCGCGGGCCAGCCGCAGCGACAGGCCGGATTTCCCGGCCGCCGTCGGCCCCACCACCGTGATCACAGGCTGCGGCATGGGCCCTACTCGGCCAGCGCGGCCGGCTGCGGCTGGCCGGCCTCCCAGGAGGCCACCAGGTAGCTGACACCGTAGGGGGCAACGGCGCAGCGCAGCTGCCCGCGCAGGGCCGCGCCATCCGCCGCGCCCGCCAGCACCTGCCAGGCGGCCCTGCCCGCGATGATCAGCTCGTCGTCAAGTGCCGGATCGAGGCTGGCCAGCCTGGCCGGGTCAGCCGCTGCGAGCGCGGCGGCTACTTCGGCGTCGTAACGCTCTGCGACGGGATCAGCCGCGCCATGAACGCCGATGGCCTTCCTGGCCGACGCGTCCCCCATCGCCAGCAACGCCACCCGCGGGGCCTGCGCGGCGATCTCCGCGCCCAGCCGCAGGCAGTCCGCCGGGGGCAGGTCCGCCGCGACCGCCCGCAGCTGCAGGCGGTACCGCGCCGCGCCGCACCGCCGGTCCCGGCCCGGTGGGCGGCGATCGCCCGGCCGGTCGCTGCCCGCCTGCTCAAGCAGCCACGAGCCGACGGTCAGCGACAGCGGCAGGACCGGACAGCCGGATCCGACCGTCAGCGGAATGCCGAAGTCCCGGAGGCTGCCCGCAGCCGGGCCGGCGTAGACGGCGTTCTCCGGGGCGCCGCCCACCATCGCGAGCAGGTCCGGTCCGGCCGCCAGCAAGGCGCTGACAGCCGCCCCGCAGGCCGTGCGCAGCTCGCGCAGTTCCGCTGCGCCATCGTGCCCTGCTCCGTCATGCCCCGCTCCGGCGGGCCGGCTCCCCGCCCGCCGGGAGCTGGCCAGCCCGTTGCCGGTCGTCCCGGCGGCACCGGTCGCCGCCGGGATGAGCAGCGGAGGATGCGGGCAGACCGCCGCCGCGACGAGCACGCGAGTCAGGCCGGGCGGCCGACGGCGGGCATGCCGAGCAGCACCCGCGCGGGGCCCGCCTGGCCGGCGCCGGCCCCGGCAGCAGCCGGCCTGGCCGCGCTGCCAGGCCCGGTCCCGCCCGGTGCCGCGGCGTCCCGCCGGGTCTCCCAGGCATCGCCGCCACGGGTCCTGCGGACCGCCACCGGGGGGCCGTCCGCGATCAGGTAGTGCGGGGCTCCGCGGGTAACGACCGTGGTGACAACGTCCCCTGGCCGTGGCCTCGTGCCCGCAGGCGCGAAATGAACCAGCCTGTTGTCGCGCGCCCGGCCGGACATCCGGTGGGTGGCCCCGTCCTTGCGGCCTTCGCCATCGGCGACGAGCACCTCCACCTCCCGGCCGGCGAACCGCAGGTTCGCGGCCAGCGACGTCTCCTCGACCAGCGCGGCGAGCCGCTCGTAGCGTTCCTGTACCACGGCTGCCGGGACCTGCCCGTCCATCGTCGCGGCCGGCGTACCCGGGCGCGGCGAGTACCTGAAGGTGAAGGCGCCGGCGAACCGGGCCTCGCGTACCAGGTCGAGAGTGGCGGCGAAATCCCGTTCCGTCTCTCCGGGGAATCCCACGATGATGTCCGTCGTTATCGCGGCGTCCGGGATGGCAGCGCGGACCCGGTCGAGTATCGCGAGGTACTTGTCCCGCCGGTACGCGCGCCGCATGGCCCGGAGCACGGCGTCCGAGCCCGACTGCAGCGGCATGTGCAGCTGCGGCATCACGTTCGGCGTCGCCGCCATCGCGTCGATCACGTCATCGGTGAAGTAACGCGGATGCGGCGAGGTGAAACGCAGCCGTTCCAGGCCGTCGATCCCGCCGCAGGCGCGGAGCAGCTTGCCGAAGGCCAGGCGGTCGCCGAAGCCGGCCCCGTAGGAATTCACGTTCTGCCCGAGCAGCGTGACCTCAAGCACGCCATCGGCCGCCAGCGCCCTGATCTCGGCCAGCACGTCACCCGGCCTGCGGTCCTCCTCGCGGCCGCGCAGGCTGGGCACTATGCAGAACGTGCAGGTGTTATTGCAGCCGACCGAGATGGCCACCCAGGCCGAATAGGGGGACTCCCGGCGGGCCGGGAGGACCGAGGGAAATCGCTCAAGGGACTCGAGTATCTCCACCTGTGCCTGCTGCTGTGCCCGGGCACGGTCGAGCAGCGCAGGCAGCGAGCCGATGTTGTGCGTGCCGAACACCACGTCCACCCACGGGGCCCGTGCCGTGATGCCCGCCCGGTCCTTCTGCGCCAGGCAGCCGCCGACCGCAATCTGCATGCCCGGATGGGCGTTCTTGACCGGCAGCAGATGGCCCAGGTTGCCGTACAGCCGGTTGTCGGCGTTCTCCCTGACCGCGCAGGTGTTGAACACCACCACGTCGGGGGTCGCTCCGGCCGCGGCACGCCGGTAGCCGGCCTCCTCCAGCAATCCGGCCAGCCGCTCCGAGTCGTGCATGTTCATCTGGCACCCGTAGGTCCGGATCTCGAAGCTGCGGAGACCGTCAGAGCGCGCCATGCCCATCAGGGTAGACGCACCCGGCAGCGAGCCTGACGGCTGCTGCCTGGCGGCGCCGGCCCGGCCGGCCCGGGAGCGCGGCCGGCCGCCCGCAGGCTGATCCTCATCACCCCGCCCGGGCCGATCTTCATCGCTTCGGTCACAGAGCGGGGTTGGTGTCCGGAATCTCCGCTAGGCAAGGGGTCCCGGTGGTGCACGATAGCCCTATGACAGAGAGCGTGACGGTTCCCGCAGAAGGCGCGACGAAGACAGCAGTGGATTCGGCGGACACCCCTGACGGAACGGCAGACACAGGAACGAGCCAGCCATCGACCGCCGGGGGCACGGCGATTCCCGTCGCCCAGTTCGGAGCATGGCCTTCCCCCATCACCGCCGCCGCCGTGGCGACGGGCCGGGTGCGCCTTTCCTTTCCCAGTGTCATCGGCGGGGACATGTGGTGGCAGGAAGGGCGGCCGGACGAAGGCGGCCGGATGACCGTCGTGCATTGCGGCCCGCACGGAGAGCCGCGGGCCCTGCTGCCCGCGCCGTGGAACGCCCGGACGCGCGTGCATGAATATGGCGGATTGTCCTACCTGCCAGTTCCGCGCGCCTCGGCGCGACCGCGCCCGGCCGGCGGGCGGGCTCCGCGCGGGCATGCGATCGTCTTCGCGAACTACTCTGACCAGCGGCTCTACCTGGCCGGGATGGACGCGGCCGACGCCAAGGAAGCGGCACCGCCGGTTCCGCTGACGCCCGATCCTGCCACGATCAGCGGAGCCAGCCCGGAGGCTGCCGCGCTGCGTTTCGCCGACTTTGCGCTCTCCCCCAGCCGCAAGGAAGTCTGGTGCGTCCAGGAACGGCATGCCGATGGCAAGGTCACCCGCTCGATCGTCGCCGTGCCGCTGGACGGCTCGGCAGCGGACAACTTCGACGCGATCCGGCAGCTCGCCACGGGATCGGATTTCTTCGCCTTCCCCACCCCGTCGCCGGACGGGAGCCGGCTGGCCTGGATCTGCTGGAATCACCCGCACATGCCATGGGACGGCACTGAGCTGCGCGTGGCCGCCATCGACAAGGGCGTCCCCGGGAAGGGCAGGCTGGTCAAGGGCGGCCTGCGGGAGTCTGTGCTGGCCCCGGTGTGGCGGGACAATACGAGCCTGTACGTGGCGACGGACTGGACCGGGTGGTGGAACATCTACCAGGTGGGGCTGACCGGCGAGCCGCCGCAGGCGCTGTTCCCCGCCGAGGAGGAATTCGCTGGGCCGTTGTGGCAGCTGGGGGCCCGGCCGTTCGCGATGCTTGACGATGGCCGGCTCGCGGTGCTGCACGGCCGTGGCGGCCTGCGGCTCGGCATACTCGACCCGGAGACATCCGAGCTGACCGATCCGGACATCCCGTTCGGCGAGTTCCTGGCCGGGCTGTCAGCGCACGGCACGGTCGTGGCGGGAGTTGCGGGCGGGCCCAGCGAGCCGTTGTCGGTCATCAGCGTCGACCTGGCCAGCGCCAAGGTGGCGGTGTTGCGCCGGGAGGTCGATGAGGTACCCGACGCCAGGTACCTGCCGGTGCCGCGCCAGGTGGAGCTGGAGGGACCGTTCGGCCGGATCGTGCACGCCCTGGTGTACTCGCCCGCCAACCCTGCCGTGGTCGCACCGGAGGGCGAACTGCCGCCGTTTGTCGTCTGGGTGCACGGCGGGCCAACCGGAAGCTCGGTCGGGCTGCTGGACGTGGAGAAGGCCTACTTCACCAGCCGGGGGATCGGGATCATCGACGTGAACTACGGTGGGTCGACCGGATATGGCCGGCTGTACCGGGAGCGGCTGCGCCGGCAGTGGGGCATCGTCGACGTCGAGGACGCCAAGGCAGCCGCCATGTCGCTGGCCAAGTCCGGCCAGGCTGACGGCAAGCGGCTGGCCATCCGCGGTGGCTCGGCCGGCGGCTGGACGGCCCTGGCCGCTGTGACCACGGGAGCCCTACGGGATCCGGTCTTTGCCGCCGCTACCTCCTATTACGGCGTTGCCGACCTGCGCGGATTTGCCACGGCAACGCACGATTTCGAGTCACGGTATCTCGACGGGCTGATCGGGCCGCTGCCAGGCTTCGAGACCGTCTACGCCGAGCGTGCTCCGGTCGGTCACGTGACCGACGCAACCTGCCCGGTGCTGCTGCTGCAGGGACTCGACGACCCGGTGGTGCCGCCACAGCAGGCGGAGAGCATTGCCGCCGATCTTGCTGCGCACGGCATCCGGCACGCGTATCTCTCGTTCGAGGGCGAGTCGCACGGGTTCAGGAAGGCGGAGACCATCATCGCGTCGCTGGAGGCCGAGCTGTCCTTCTACGGGCAGATCCTCGGCTTCACGCCGCCCGGCATCCCAGCGATCAGGCTGACGAGCGGAAAGGCGGCAAAGAAGCGCTAGCGCGCGAATTCGATGGCGCGTGATTCCCTGACGACGGTGACGCGGATCTGGCCCGGGTAGGTGAGTTCCTCCTCCACCTGCTTGGCCACATCACGGGCGATGACCTGAGCCTGGATGTCGTCGACGTTCTCCGGCTTCACCATTACCCGGATCTCCCGGCCGGCCTGCATGGCGAAGACCTTCTCGACGCCGTCTTGCGCTAGGGCGATCTGCTCGAGCCGTTCCAGGCGCTTCACATAGGCCTCAAGCGATTCGCGCCGCGCCCCCGGGCGCCCGCCGCTGATCGCGTCCGCGGCCTGAGTAAGCACCGCTTCGACGGTGCGCACCTCGACCTCGTTATGGTGCGCTTCGATCGCGTGCACCACATCCTCCGGCTCGCCGTACCTGCGCGCGATCTCGGCGCCGATCAGGGCATGGCTGCCTTCGACCTCATGGGTCAGCGCCTTGCCGATATCGTGCAGGACCGTGCATCGCTTCAGCAGGGCCGGGTCCAGCCCCAGCTCGCTGGCCATCATTCCGGCGATATGGGCCGATTCAAGCAGGTGCTTCAGCACGTTCTGGCCATAGGACGTGCGGTAGCGCAGCCGGCCAAGAAGATTGGTGAGCTCCGGGTGCAGGTCGGTGATGCCCAGGTCCACCATCGCGTCCTCGCCAGCCCGGACGCAGAGCTGCTCGATCTCCGTCTTGCTCCGGTCGTAGGCCTCCTCGATCCGCTGCGGATGGATCCGGCCGTCCAGGACAAGCCGCTCCAGGGTGAGCCTGCCAACCTCGCGCCGCACCGGGTCGAAGCAGGACAGCAGGACGGCCTCCGGCGTGTCGTCAATGATCAGGTTGACGCCGGTCACCGACTCGAAGGCGCGGATGTTGCGCCCCTCCCTGCCGATGATCCGGCCCTTCATCTCGTCGCCAGGCAGGTGCAGGACCGAGACCACGGACTCACTCGTCTGCTCGCTGGCGACGCGCTGGATGGCCAGCGTCACGATCCTCCGGGCGCGATGCTGGCCGTCCCGCTGCGCTGCTGACTCGATGTCCCGCACGATCAGGGCGGCCTCGCGCTTCGCCTGGTTCGCTATTCCCGCAACGAGCTCGGCCTTGGCCTGATCAGCCGTGAGGCTCGCCGTGCGCTCCAGTACCTCGCGACGCTTCTCGTCGAGTTGCTCGAGCTCCGCGCGCTGGCGGCTGATGTGCTGCTGCACCTCGTCCAGGTCACTGGAGCGCTGGTCGATCTTGCGGGCCTCCTCGTCAAGCCGCTGTTCCCGCTCGGCCAGCCGGGCCTCCCGGCGCTCCAGGTCACTGCGGAGGTGTTTGACCTCCTCCTTGACGGCCCGGATCTCGTTCTCGACCTCGTGGCGCGCCTGCGTAGACTGCTCGGCGGCTGCCTCTGCCCTGCTGACGATGGCGGCAGCCTCTGACTCGGCGCGGGCCCTGATCTGATCTGCTTCGCGACTGAACTCAGCCAGCTCACGCTGACGCTGCGCGTCTTCCTGAGGGCTGGCGAGTTCCGTTTCCGCAAGGCGAGCCTGAGGCTGGCCGGGCGATCTGCGGAGCACGACGAGGACGAGCGCGAAGAGCGCCGCGACGAGCCCGATCGCCAGAACCAGCGCGATTCCGTTACTCAAGGTTCGCCCTTCCCGCTCGTGGCGCCGCGGTACCGCTGCCCGGTACCAGGGCCATGCCCTGCAGCGAGGTGCCACGCGCCCGAGACGATCCGGTCACGCCGCAGGGGCCAGTTACCCGGCCCGCGCGCCGCCCGGCACCGCACCCGGCCCGCCGGTGCAGCCACCATGTCTCGGCAGAAGCCGTCTCCCAAGCTGCCCGGCGCTCCTCTTCGCCGGTCTCTCACCTGGCCCTCCGGCCAGGCCGGAGGGCACTGCGGGCCAGGCGGCCGAACACCGGCAGCCGGCCAGCGGTCCGGCCAGCTGACGCAGTCAGGCGGCACGGTCGGCTCGCGCAGCCTGGCCTGCGCCTCGGCCGACCGGACGTCATGCCTGCGCCCAGCGGGCCGCGTACAGCCCCCTAATGCCTCACAGCCTCCGGATTCACCTGTCGGCCCTAGCCGGCCTCCGGGCTCTCCGGTGCTCATGTCTGATCTTGTCTACCTATGCTTACCCGCATAGCGCGGAGCAAATACCTCGCTGCCGTGAGGCTAAGCTGAGATAACGTTTTGGGCAAGCACGGCTCTCGTGATCTTCATCGGATGGATGCTCGCTGCCGGGCTGCTACCAGTGGTTCACCATGCCGCCACGTGCCCGTCAGGTTCTGACTCGGGCGGGTCGCCGAGGTCGATTCCGGCTGCAGCGGGGTCGATGCCCTCCTGCTCAAGGGCCTCCCGCACGACGCGGTAGGCGATGGCGGGCGAGTACCCCTTCCTGGCCAGCAGGCCGGTGAGCCGCCGGATGCGGGCGTTCAGCGGCTGTCCCCTCGTGCTGGCCAGGCGGCGCTCGACCAGCCCGCGCGCGGTGGCGATCTCCTGCCGCGGCTCGAGTCCGCCGACGGCTGCCCTGATGTCCTCCGGGGGTACCCCCCGGCGCCTCAGCTCAGCTGCCAGGGCCCGGCCGGACAGGCCCCTGCCGTAGTGCCGGGACTCGACCCAGGCGGCAGCGAACGCGGCGTCATCGATGAGCCCGACCTTGCTGAACCCCCCGAGCACTGCCTCGGCAGTCTCCGCTGGCACTCGGCGCCGCCGCAGCGCCTCGGCCAGCTGAGCCCGAGTCCGCGGGGCGGCCGTCAGCATCCGCAGGCAGATCTGCCTTGCGGCTGCCTCCTGGCCTGCCTGCCCGGCTGGCCCGGCTGGCCCGGCCTGGCCGGCCGTCTTGGGCCCCTCCCACACGCCGGGCGCTGCCCAGGCGCCGGGTACTGCCCACGCCCCCGGCGCGGGCGCCGTGTCCTGCGCTGGCACCGTGTCCTCCGCTGGAGGCGTCCCCGGTGCAAGCGGTGCCCCGGGTGCGCCCGGCGCTACCGGCGCGGAGCCCGTCGCGGCCGCCGGGCCGGCCGGCTCGCTGCTACAACCCACCGCCGGCGGCTCCTCCGGCTCCGGCGGCGGCCTTGCCCCCGGAGATCCTGGGCACCACCGCAAGGTCTGGCTTCGAGCCGGCGTCAGCATCCAGCCGCGGACCTACGCCGAGCTTCTCCTTGATCTTCTTCTCGATCTCGTTGGCGAGGTCGGGGTTGTCGCGCAGGAAATTCCTGGCGTTCTCCTTGCCCTGGCCGAGCTGGTCGCCCTCATAGGTGTACCAGGCACCGGACTTGCGGACGATCGCCTGCTCCACGCCGAGGTCGATCAGGCTGCCTTCCCGGCTAATTCCATGACCATACAAAATATCGAATTCCGCGGATTTGAAAGGCGGGCTGCACTTGTTCTTGACCACCTTCACGCGAGTGCGGTTACCGACGGCATCCGTGCCGTCCTTGAGCGTCTCGATGCGCCGGATATCCAGCCGAATTGACGCGTAGAACTTCAGCGCCTTCCCGCCCGTCGTCGTCTCGGGACTGTTATGGACCATGACGCCATCCGCAAGGTAGTTATGCGATCCTTCGACCTCGATGTCGTAGCGGCTCATGATCGAGCAGCCCCTCTTGACGGAGATGTCGAGCACCTGGGCCGGGACCGGGCGAATGACAGGTTCGACGAAATCTGGCTTGACCGCGAACTGTCCCCGGAAACGCGGCAGCAGCTTGTAGGCCATGGACGGATGAACGAAGGACGCCACCAGCCTCTGGAATTCCTCCGAAGCTGATGTAGTGAATATCAGGCGTGACACTCGCCGCGCACCGCTAGCGCGGAGCCTGACGTCCAGCCCGTGGGTGTCCCGCAGATACTGCAGGAGCCGGTCTCGCGAGCCGGGGCTCATCGCCTCGACACAGATCTCGATCCGGCCGGTTCCACCTTGCGTCCTCTCCTGGACACCCTTTGACCGAACGGTGAGGCAGCCATCGTCCATGTACCAGACGGCGAGAGCGAGCGGAGTAAGTCTCTTCAGGTATTCCCAGCTCAGATGCTTCTTGCCGTCATCGAAATAGACGGCTTCACGCACCTCCGCCAACTCAGACAGAGGCGTGAAGTCACCAAAGACCGCGCCCTTGGCATTCACGGTCCTGGTGTGCGGGACATTCGCCAGCAGCGAGAGCTTCCAGTCCAGGTAGGCGGCCTGCCTGGCGCCGTGGCCCATGCGGAAGCGGGCACTGTGATCTTCCTGGCGGACCGGCTTGGACAGGTTGCCGTCACCCATGAGGCTTCCGAGGATCAGCTGCCATTGCGAAGGGCTAAGCAGGTGCGGCTGGGCAAGCATGACCCGGTCACCCACTGCTATCTCACCGGCCTCGCGCCACCCTCCGGGTGTGCGCACCAGGTGATTGCGGGTGAGATCCATGATAGCCCGGTCATGCCCGGTGCCGCCTCCGGCACGTTCGACCACGAAGTGCAGGAATTCTTCTGTGGCACCGTTATTGAACCAGTTGACGATCTTCTTTGGAACGACCTTGCCGAGTTCTGGATCGTACGAGAGAACTTCGACCTGCATCTTCTGGTTGACGATCTTCCCTATCCGCTCCCGACTGCCGTCAGCGAGAGTGACATATGTATACCAGGAAGCACATCCGAACATCACGCCTATTTTTTCCCGCAATTGATTGATGAAGATTGCGGTGGTCTTGGTCTGATTCAGCGCGCCCGCGATCTTGCGGAGTGCCTGGGACATGAGACGGGCCTGCAGGCCGACATGGCTATCCCCCATCTCGCCCTCGATCTCCGCCCGCGGCACGAGCGCGGCCACCGAGTCGATGACGATGACGTCAACGGCCCCGGAGCGGATGAGCATGTCGGCGATCTCCAGCGCCTGCTCGCCGGTGTCCGGCTGGGAGACGAGCAGGGCGTCGGTGTCCACGCCGAGTTTCTTGGCGTAATCGGGGTCGAGCGCATGCTCGGCATCGATGAACGCGGCGATCCCGCCTGCCTTCTGGGCGTTCGCGACCGCGTGCAGGGCCAGCGACGTCTTGCCGCTGCTCTCCGGGCCGTAGATCTCGACGATCCGGCCGCGCGGCAGGCCGCCGATGCCGAGCGCGGCGTCGAGCGAGATGGATCCGGTGGGGATCACCTCCACCGGTGCCCGGGTGTCATCGCCGAGTCGCATGATCGCGCCCCTGCCGAACTGCCGTTCGATCTGGGCGAGCGCGGTCTCCAGGGATTTCTCCCTGTCGCCGCCGCCCTTGCTGCTGCCCGCCCTGTCGTTCGGTGCCATGAGAACTCCCGTGGAGAATCAGGGGCTGCCTGCCGTGCCGGCCAAGGCCGACCGTGCTTCCGAGCCGTTGGTAATGCAGCGCTTCCGCGCTGTCAGCGCTACGTCGTGAACTGTCGGCTCCGACGCTACGCGCCGCCACTGACAGTTTCCTGGCGCTGGCGCTTCGCCGGGGCCGGCCAGGCCACGGATGCTACCAGCAGCGCTACTCTAGACGAACAATTGTTCGATCATCAACACGACGCGCCGAGTCAGCGGTCGCAGAACTTGGCGCCCTCGGGATCGGCCATCACGATGTGGTGATCTGGGTCTTCCCGGGCATCAGGGAAAGCCTGGCCGCCGTTGTCAGCGCCGGGACTGGGGGACGTTGAATGTCTCGCAGACCGCTCGCCAGACGGTCTTCACGTCGACGCCGTCGGCCAGCGCCTGGCTGGCCGTCCTGCTGCCGAGGGAGGCCAGCGCCTGGTCCTTCGCCACGCTCTCGGCATACACGTCACCGAACTGCGCGCGCATTCGTTCCCAGAAAGCAGTGAGGCGCACCGCGCCAGGCTACCCGG
>DATGVY010000598.1:0-8548 GCA_035299845.1 Streptosporangiaceae bacterium | reverse complement strand
CGACGCGAGGTAGCCGGTGCTCACTGGCTGAGCCAGGCCCGGGTCAGCCCACGTGCCGATCGCGACAGCGCCAGCCGCATGACGGGCTCGAACGACGCGAGGTAGCCGGTGCTCACTGGCTGAGCCAGGCCCGGGTCAGCTCACATGCCGATCGCGACATCAAGCGCGCGCTCCAGCGCCGGGCCGAATCCGAGCCTCCTGGCGATGCTCGCCAGCACCTCATCGGGGAACAGGTCAAGGTCCCCGGCGAGCGCACCGAGCTCCATCTCGTCGACTCCGAGGTCGGCGAAGATGGACAGGTCACCGACGGGCAGCACCTGGTCGAGATCGTCGTCATCGGGAACGGGGATGTCGAGGTAGTCGAGGACCTGGCGGGCTAGCGGCCAGTCGACCGAAGCGGTGACGTCAGAGAGGAATACCGACACCTGGCTGCCGATCACCCGGACCGCCACGAAGAAGTCGTCGCCGACCGCGGCGAGACCGATCGTTCCGCCGATGCTCGGCTGCTGCCGGAGGGCATGGATAAGGCTATCCAGGTGCCCGGCGGACGCGGCAGGCAGGACCTCGGCCTCCCATGCGTCGTCCTCCCGGTAGACGACGACGGAAAAGTCGCTACTGCTCACCTCGGTCATCGTCCACCCCACCGGCGCGGCGTCCAGGAAAGGAATGGTGTCAGATTCCCGCGGCGCCCGTGGGCCGATCGGTGCGGCGCGATACCGCAGTGACCGATGCGGGCAAAGCTGCTACAGGTGGACATGATACGGGCACTCATCGTAGCCAATCGGCGCGGATCTCCCACCACGAACGGACATCTGCAACGATTTTCCCTCCCGTATCGGCGCGGTAAGACCGCGCCCGTACGCTGGTGGGCTACCTTGGTGTTTCCGGCCGACGGACATTGGCCTGGAAATTACCCTGGGTTAAGCTGAGTTCAACGGCCGTGCCAGTCGCTCCATGCCCGGCGGGAGGTGAACATGAATTTGAAGAAGGTTCTCACGTGGGCGATCGTCATCTTCATTGTGTACTACCTGGCCACTCAGCCAGTCGGCGCCGCCCACGCGCTGCACCATGCCTTCAACGGGCTGCACCATGCCGGGAACTCGCTGGCCACGTTCGTCAACTCCCTCTAGCGCCATGACGCAGACACGGGGCAGGGTCTCCGGCCCGGCAGCGGTCGACCGGTACCTGCTGCCACAGGAACGCCGGCTGCGCATCATCACCGTACGCAGGCATCCGGCGGTGCTGATTGTCCCGATCGCCGAGGCGGTGGGCGGGCTCGTCGCCGCCTTCCTGCTGAGCGCGACGCTGCTGCGCACCGATGCGCCGATCCGTGATGTCGTATGGCTCATCTGGATAGGGCTCGCCCTGAACCTGGTCTGGAAGGCACTCAACTGGGCAGTCGACTACTTCGTGGTGACCTCGCGGCGGATCATGCTGACCAGTGGACTTTTCACCCGTAAGGTGGCGATGATGCCGCTGGGGAAGGTCACCGACATGAGCTTCCAGCGATCCTTCGCCGGAAGGGTGCTGGGATACGGCGACTTCATCATCGAGTCGGCCGGCCAGGACCAGGCGCTACGGACCGTTGACCACATTCCCTATCCGGAGCAGCTCTACCTAGAGGTCTGTGAGATGCTCTGGCCGCCTACGCCGGCGGCCGACTGCAAGATGTGCAACGGCAGCGGCAACGTCGTGATGGCCGAGGAGCGCCGGCTGGTCACCGTCACCTGCCCGAACTGCGACGGCACGGGAAAGGCCCCCGAGCCGAGTTCCCGCTACGAGGACACCGTGGTCGAAGGCACCGACCCGAACACGGACCCAAACGAGGACTAGCCCCAGCCCCCCAGCCCCCCGGCCGCCTGGACGCTGGCCGTGCGCTACTGGCCCGGCCCTGGCACTACGGCCGGGGCGGAAACTCCGGTGCGCTGTTCGTTGAGGCTGTCGATCATGGCGCAGGCCATCTGCGCGTCCATCCTGATGATCACGGCCGGCTGTCCCGTCGCATCTACGAACGGGGAGACCGCGCAGGATTGCTCCACGCCGCGGTAGCTGAGCCACTGCGCTACTGCCTTTTGCAGATGGTCAGCGAGCTGGAGCGCTCGCCGGTCTCTGTCGCTGAGGTTGCGCATGGTGCCCCTCCGCTGTCAGATCAATTTGGGTGGACATGGCGGGTTCCTCACCATCCTCTGCGGCCGATCGTGCAGGCGCAAGCACAGTTGCGAGATCATTCGTAAGAACATCTGATTGAACAGAACAAATGCACGTGCACGCGGTATCGTGCTGTGAGCGTCAACGGTTACCGGCACGGGTGTGCCCGGCAGCTGGATCCGGCGGATCCAGCTGCCGGGCACGTCAGGCAGCGTGCCGCGTATCGCCGGAGGGAGATCGCCTGCCAGTGGCGGCACCTCGTCACTACGGACAGGCTCGCGCAACCGAGCTGATTGGAGAAGAGTCGGGGTGAGAGGGTCGATGGTTCGGGTCCGCAACGGCATGCCGGCCTCCGGGCTTCCGGGGGCCACCTGGCGCAAGAGCGACTACAGCAACCCCAACGGGAGCTGCGTGGAGGTCGCTGAGCTGCCCGACGGCGGAGTCGCCATCCGCAATTCGCGCCATTCCGGCGGTCCTGCGCTGATCTACACCCCGGCCGAGATCACCGCGTTCATCCGGGGAGTCAAGGACGGTCAGTTCGATTACCTGGTCCGCTGACGCTGACGATCCGCCTGGTGCCGCCCGCCGCCCGGGCCAGGGCGGGGAACCCGAATACGGTTTCAGGTGACATGGCAAATGACCGGCTATGCAACGGTGATCCGGCTATGCAACGGTGATCGGGCAGTGGGACACTGGAGCGAGATCGCCAGGTCCGGTTGTGACCGTCAACGGAGCATCGATGATCTCGAATCAGGCACGTAGCCCCTCCGCCCGCACGCCGGCCGACGGGGTGCTCGTCGGCGGGCGCTCCGGGCCAACGGCGTTGCGGATAGCGCTGGGCGCGCAGCTGCGCCGGCTGCGGGAAGCCAGCAGTATTACGACCGCGGAGGCCGGCGAGGCGATCCGGGCTACCCACTCCAAGATCAGCCGCTTGGAGCGGGGGCGCAGCGGCGCCAAACAGCGCGACGTGGCCGACCTGCTCAATCTCTACGGGGTGACGGACGATACCGAGCGCGAGCAGCTGCTGATACTCGCCCGCCAGGCCAACGCCCCGGGCTGGTGGCAGCAGTACAGCGACATCTTGCCGAAATGGTTCGAGCTCTACGTCGGATTGGAAAAGGCCGCCTCCATCATCCGCACCTACGAGGTCCAGTTCGTACATGGCCTGATGCAGACCGAGGACTACGCCCGCGCCGTCATCCTGATCGCCAACGCCCATGCGCCCGCGGCGGAGGTCGACCGCCGCGTCAGCCTCCGGATGAGACGCCAGCAGCTCCTTTTCCAGCCCGATGCCCCAGAGCTGTGGGCCGTGCTGGACGAAGCGGCATTGCGCCGGCCCCCGGACGGCCCCAAGGTGATGCGCGCCCAGCTGGAGCACCTGCTGCAGATCACCGAGCTGCCCAACGTCACGCTCCAGATCGTCCCGTTCCACGTCGGCCCGCACGCCGCAGCCGGCGGCCCGTTCACCATCCTGCGGTTCCCCGAACCGGACCTGCCCGATCTGGTCTACCTCGAACAGCTCAACAGCGCGCTCTACCTCGACCAGCCCGATGACGTCATCGACTACGTGACCGTCATGGACCATCTGTGCGTCCAGGCCGAAACAGGTGCCGCCAGCACCGGCATTCTCCGCGCGCTACTCAAGCAGACTTGAGCCCTGACCTGCCCGCAGGGCTTGCGCCGAGCACGCGGCAGGCATCAGATCCGCCATCGCAGGCTCGCAGGCACTCGCAAGCACTCGCAAGCCGACTACGCTTGCCACATACCCAAAGTCCCGCATACCGCAGAAACGCGGTCTAGACCGGAGAAGAAACCCGTGACCGATAGTTCGTCCGCGCCCAGCCAGAAACCTGTGATCGACACCACAAGGGCGCACACAGCCCGGATCTGGAACTACTGGCTAGGCGGGAAGGACAATTACCCCGTCGACCGCGAGGTCGGTGACCAGATCAGGCAGCTCCACCCTGGCATTGGCGACTATGCGCGCGCCGACCGGGCCTTTCTGGGGCGTGCCGTCAGGTACCTGGTCGGCGAGGCAGGGATCCGCCAGTTCCTTGACATCGGCACCGGCCTGCCGACCGTCGACAACACCCACCAGGTCGCCCAGGCGATCGCACCGGAGTCGCGCGTTGTCTACGTCGACAACGACCCCCTCGTGCTGGCACACGCTCGCGCTCTGCTGACCAGCACCCCCGAGGGCGCCACCGACTACATTGACGCCGATCTGCACGACCCGGGCACGATCCTCGCCGAGGCGGCCCGGACGCTGGACTTCACCCAGCCGATCGCCCTGACGATGCTGGGGGTAGTGATCTTCATCAACGACGACGCGGAGGCGTACAGCATCGTGCGCCGTTTTGTGGACGCCGCCCCCTCCGGCAGCTACCTTGCGCTGTCCCACACCATCACCAGCCCGGCGATGCCCGACGTGGACGCCGCCGTCGCGTTCTGGAACGAGCACGGGACGCCGAAGCTGACCCAGCGGACTCCCGAGCAGGTCGCCCGTTTCTTTGACCGGATGGAACTGCTTGAGCCCGGCGTGGTGTCGTGCTCGCGGTGGCGTCCTGAGGCCACCCCCTGGGGCGAGCCTGCGGAGGTGGCTATGTTCGGCGGAGTCGCGCGGAAACCCTAGCGCCTCGCCCCGGCCCGAAGTCCCGGGGCGGCGCTGGCCGGAGCGGAGGCTCGGGGATTTGAACCCCGGATGGCCGCGAAGCCAAACCGCATTAGCAGTGCGGCGCCATAGACCGGACTAGGCGAAGCCTCCTGAATGGCCTGACGGCCGGCCCTCAGGGTACTCCTGCCGCGGCAGGCCCGGCAAAGCACTACTCCGGCAGCCAGCGCGCGGGCTAGCGGGCCTCGATCACCTCGTAGTCGCCACGGGCATAGGACTCGCGGATCCTGGTCTTGGCGAACTTGCCGACGCTGGTCTTGGGCACCTCGCTGATGAACGACCACCGCTCCGGGAGCTGCCAGCGCGGCACCCGGCCGCTGAGGAAGGCGCGCAGCTGGGCGGCGGTCACCGACGCGCCATCCCGGACGACCACGGTGGCCAGCGGCCGCTCGCCCCACTTCTCGTCGGGTACCCCGATGACCGCCGCCTCCGCGATGTCGGGATGGGCCATCAGCGCGTTCTCCAGCTCCATCGAGGAGATCCACTCGCCGCCGGACTTGATCACGTCCTTGGCCCGGTCGGTCAGCGTGACGTAGCCGAGCCGGTCGATGGTCCCCACATCGCCGGTCCGCAGCCAGCCGTCGCGGAACTTCCCCGGGTCGTCATCCTGGTAATAGGACCCGGTGACCCACGGCCCGCGGACCTCGACCTCACCGACGGCCACGCCGTCATGCGGCAGCGCCGTGCCGCCGTCACCGACGAGCCTGGCCTGCACAGCGCACATCAGCCTGCCCTGCGTATCGCGATAGTTCCAGGCCTCGTCGGCAGGCATCCCGGCGGGCGGATGCGCGACGCTGCCGAGCGGCGACGTCTCCGTCATTCCCCAGGCCTGCACGATCCTGACGCCAAGCTCCTGCTCGTACGCCTCCTGCAGAGCATGCGGCACGGCCGAGCCGCCGCACGGCACGAGCCGCAGCGAGGACAGGTCGCCGCCGTGCGTCCGGACGTGCGCAAGCAGCCCGCTAAAGATCGTCGGGACCGCCCCGGCCAGCGTCGGGCGCTCCGCCTCGATCAGCCGGACCAGCGGCTCCGGCTGGAGGAAGCGATCCGGCATGATCAGGTCAGCTCCGGCCAGTACCGCCGCGTACGCCAGCCCCCACGCGTTCGCGTGGAACATTGGCACCACCGGCAGGACCTTGTCCCGCTCGGATAGCGCGAACGCGTTGCCCTGGCAGACTCCCAGCGAGTGCAGGTAAGTAGAGCGGTGGCTGTAGACGACGCCCTTCGGGCGCCCCGTCGTGCCGCTCGTGTAGCACATGGCGGCGGCCAGCCGCTCATCGATGTCGGGCCAGTCGAATGAATCGGGCTGCGCCGCTAGCAGGTCCTCATAGGAGTGCACCTGCGGGCCCAGCCCAGCGAGACCGGCCAGCGCCGAATCATCCGTAATACCGTCTTTGCCGGTCACCAGGACGTGCCGGATAGCTGGCGCGTGCGGGAGCACCCGCGCGAGCAGCGGCGCCAGGTTCGCGTCCACGATGACGACGTCGTCGCCCGCGTGGGTGGCGATGTAGCCGATCACCTCGGGATCCAGCCGGAGGTTCAGCGTGTGCAGCACCGCGCCCATGGACGGTACCGCCAGGTATGCCTCAAGGTGCTCGGCGTTGTTCCACATCAGCGTGCCGACGCGCTGGTCAGCGTCCACGCCGAGGCCGCGCAGGGCGTTCGCCAGGCGGGCGGACCTGCGCCCGGTCTGGGCGTAGGACTGGCGCCGCGATCCGTCCGCCGTGCAGGTGACGACCTCGCGGTCCCCGTAGGCCGACGTGCCGAACCGCATCAGCGCGGTCACGGTCAGCTGCACGTCCATCATCGTGCTACGCACGGGCAACCTCCTGCTGTGCCTGCCCGGCGAATGTCCGCCATGGATACGCCGGAATGTCCCTGGGGTGGATAGTGCCATGGCAGCGCCGAAACGTCACTCCGCCTGACGCCAGAACATCACTCTGCCAGCTCGGCGTCGATCCTGAGCTTAGCCACCGCGCGCGACACCGTGCTCTTGACCGTGCCGAGGCTTACCCCGAGCGCATCGGCGACCTCGGCCTCGGTCATGTCCTCGTAGTAGCGGAGGACCACCGCAGCCCGCATCCGCTGCGGCAGCCGGTTGATTGCCCGGCGGAGTCTGTCCTGCAGATCGCTGTCCCCGGCGTGATCGGCAACTGCCCGGTCGGGGATCTCGTCGGTCGGGTACTCGTCCAGCCGGCGGCGCCGCCACCAGGAAATGTGCGTGTTGACCATCGCCCTGCGCACGTACCCGTCCAGGGCCCGCCGGTCCTCGATCCGGTCCCACGCCAGGTAGGTCTTGGCGAGCGCCGCCTGGACGAGATCCTCCGCATCCGCGCGGTTGCCAGTCAGCAGGTAGGCGGTCCGCAGCAGGGACGGCCGCCGCCTGGTCACGTACTCGCGGAACCCGAGATCGTCCGTGCCTGACGGCAGGCTCGCGCATCCGCCCGGCCCTGCCCCGCGTCCGCGGTCTGCCGGTCCGGCCGGCGGAGCCCCGTTCGTGCGCGTTTCAGTCACTCAGTGATCGCCCCCGACGCTCACCCGTCCACCGTACCCAGTCAGCGGCCGTCAGCAGGTCAGCCGACGCTGTAACGGCGAGCCTGCCGGCCGGATATTGACAGATCGTGGCACTATTTTCGGCCTCGCCACAAAGACGTATATGTATGACCTCCGGCGCGAAGGTCACCGAACCGCTTGACGTGGGACCATGCGGATACGCATGGTCATGAGGCTGGAACTGACAGTCCATGGAGGGTGAATGCTGGACGCTCGCGGGGATCACGCGTGTTGCGATCGCTGCGCGAGCGCGGGAATCGTGGCTCGTATCACGCGGCGGCGCCTGCTGAAGGCCGCGGTGTTCCGCCCCGCCGAGGCCAGGCCTGGCGCCGGGCCTGACGATGCCGGCCCGCCGCAGGCCCAGCCGCAGCCAGGGTTCGCGACGTCCGGGGAGCTTCCGCGCGCGGTAACCGGAACGGTCGTGGACGTCAGCCCGCACTTTCTGGTGCTGAGCCACGGTGTCGGCCAGGAGCGGTTCGCCCTCACCCCGGGCGCGGTCGCCTGGCGGGGCGCACCGCTGGAACCGGCGGCGGTGCGGCCGGGAGACCGGGCCGTGGTGCGGCTGCACAAGACGGCCCGCGGCGTGGCCGACCGGATCTGGGCGAACATCGGCCGGGTAACTGGCACGATCCTGGAGCGCAGCGCGGACGGCCTGCTCGTTGACGAGGGCAAGACCAGGAAGCGCCAGTTCGTGGCCATCCCGACGCGCGCATTCGGCCGCATTCAGGTCCGCTTTCCCAATCTGGAGCCCGGCTACCTCATCGACGTGATCGGGCTGCGGCGGGGCGGCGTGCTGGAGGGACTGGTCCCTGCCACCTCCCAGCCCGCCTACCACGTTGACCAGATACCTGCCCCGGCCCTGGTCAGCGGGCACGTACCGGACGCCATCAGCGGCTCGGCGACGTGGCATGAGCCCGTCGACGAGCCGCCAGGAATCCTTGGCCTGGCCTACCCGGCGATCGACCCGGCGGTTCCGTGCGCTGAGGGCACTGGCGTGCCCGCCAACATCCGGCTGCCGTACCTGTCCATCGGCAGCGTGTTACTGGTCCGCAACGACTGCACGGGCAGTTCCTGCGCGCTGCCGGTCACCAGCTGCGCAGCCGTTGGCCGGCTGTTCAATGACCGGTGCGTCACCTGCGGTACCTCGCCGCGCAGCCGGGTGGCCGACCTGACTCA
>DATGVY010000597.1:0-5635 GCA_035299845.1 Streptosporangiaceae bacterium | reverse complement strand
TCCGGTGGTGGTCAGTAGCTGAAGGTGGTGGCGCCGTCGCCGATCTACTCCCACAGCTGCACCGTGCCGCCGAGTTCGGCGTTCGACACGAGCCCGGTGGCGTCCACTCGTGGTGGCCGGAGTGTTGAGCTCGAAGAGTGCCGTGCCGGAATCGCTCATGCAGCCTTTGTACGGCGCGGCTGCGCGGCACCGCGTCGGGCGTTCGCCCTATTTCCTGGATCTCAGTCGGCGACCTCGCCGACAGCCATCAATCCGTGCCGCATCGCGAACAGCGCGGCCGCTCCCCGGGAGGTCACGCCGATCTTGGCGTAGATGTGCTCGGCGTGGGCGTTGACCGTCTTCGCCGAGATGCTCAATGCCTGAGCGATCTGTTGCTTGGTCCTTCCCCGGGCCAGTAGCACCAGCACCTCGACCTCCCGGGCGGTCAGCCGGCCCGCGTGGCCGGCCTGACGGCGGACGCGATGCCCGGCGGCGTCCAGCACGGCCCGGACCGCGTCGCCGTCGAGGCGACCGGCAGTCACCTCCGCGGCGAGCACCTGCTGGGCCCTGTCCCGCGGCAAGGCTGCGCGGTGGGGCCGCGGTTCGAGCAGCGCGTGGTAGACGTCGGCAGCCGCGATCACCCGGGCGGTCATCGGCAGGCTGTCGGCGGTGAGGCCCGAGGGGTAGCCGGAGCCGTCCATCCGCTCGTGGTGCATCGCGGCGAGCTGCCCGATCGCTCCCAGCGCCGCGGGTTTCGAGAATGTCCGGGCGGTGAGGTAGGGGTGGGTGCGGATCCGCTCACGCTCGGCCCCGGTCAGGCGCCCGGCCTTGTCCAGGATTCCGGCGGACACGCCGATGGTGCCGACGTCGTGCACCAGCCCAGTGCGACGGACCAGCACGACGTCGTCGTTGGGCAGCCCGACCGTGCCGGCCGCAGCAGCGGCGAGCTGCGCGACGCCCCGCGAGTGCCCGAGGGTGAACGGCGACTTGACGTCTGCGTAGTCGGCGAAGGCCTCCAGCGCCTGATCGAGCTCCTCGCCGGTGAGCTCACGCCCCAGCTTGCCGTGCCCGTCGATGAGGGTGTCCCAGCCGTCGAGCTCGTCGAGGGAGGCGAGCAGCTCGCCGGCATGTGCGCAGAAGCCATCGACGAGCTCGGGATCGAACTCGGTGCCCCGGCGGGAGCGCAGCATCTCGGCTGCCGCATCCACCCCGCCGATGCGGTGCAACGCCTCGACGTCGTTGGCCACGTGGACGATCCGCATGATGCGGGCGATCTCGCCGCCCGCTAGCTTGGCGGGTGAGCCCTTGCCGTCCCAACGCTCGAACGCCTGCTGAAGCGGGTCACGCACCTCAGGGCCGAGTCCCAGGCGCAGCGACAGGTCGCCCGAGGCCTCACAGTGGGAGGCCATCGAGCGCTCAATCTCCTTGGACCCGCCGGCCAGGAACCGGCCGATCATCGTGAGCCGCCGGATCGGGGAACTGCCGCTGGCGACGTGGCCGATCATAAAACGCATCATCGGCGGACCGGTCAGGTCGACCAGATAGCTGTCGGCCCGCACCGCCATGTCGTCGCCGAACCACTTACCCATCTCGTGCGCGTCGGCCACGCACCCGACCCACGCGAGCAGCGACACGTAGAAGATCGCGGCCCGCTCGTCGTCGGACAAGCCTTCGAGCTCCGCCACCCGCATCGCGATCAGCGTTTGACGGATGATGTGCTGCTGCGGCTGACCCAGCCCCAGATCCGTCGCGAGCGACAGAGCGGCCACCAACTCCGCCAGCCGAACCCCATCTCCCGCGACCGTCACCTCGCAAGCGTACAAATTCATCGTCCGTGACGTGCGCTGGGGGTATCTCAGCGACCAGGGTGACCTATGGCCTCCGCTGTCAAGGTCATTGGCCGGTTCGCGTCGTGGCGGGCCGTTGGTTCCTTGGAATGGTGGCGCACTGCCCTTGGATGGTGTGTTGAATGCAACCTGGTGTCTGGCGCACCGATCAGGAGGCCGCGAAGTGGAGCGTCGTGCCGACGCTTGTCTGGATGTAAGCCCCGGGGAGAGAGCGCGCCAGTTCGTGGGTGGCTCGCCATCCGGTGCAGTGCCCGGGCACGATCCAGTCTGGTGCGATGGTGGCGATCTCGGCGATGGTGGCGGGAATGATCGCTTCGAACAGGCCACCGGTGAGATGCAGACCACCGACAAAGGCGTGCACCTTGGCTTCGCCGGTCACCCGCCGGGCGTTGCGCAACACGTTGACCGCACCCGAGTGGCTGCAACAGGACAGGACTACCAGTCCCTTGCCGCGCACGTGCACGATCACGGACTGATCATCCCAAATCCACGGGTCGGGCTCCCAGCCCCCGGAGTCGTTACGGGCCTGTTGCAGGGGGAAGCCCTTCTCGAACTCGGTGACGCGCTCGGTCTGGCCGCTCACCAGCACAGTGTCATCAAGCAGCAGCGAAGGTCCGCGTTCTTCGACCACTTGTATGCCCTCGGCCTCCAGGTCGGCCCGGCTGGGTGGCGGCATGGAGATCTGCGTGCCGGTGGGGAATACCACCCTTCGTTGCCGCCAAGCGTCGGGATGCAGCACCACGGGCATGCCGGACCAGCCAAGACGGCGGACGATGCCCTCCAGGCCGGCGTGATGATCGGCATGGCCGTGGGAGAGCACGACCGCGCGCAGGTTCGCCGGGCGGATCTCCAGGACGTCCATGTTGTAGATCGCCGTGTCCCGGCCAAGGCCGGCGTCATACAACAGCGAGTCGCGGCGATCACCCCGCTGGACGGTCAACAGCAGCGCGTAGCCGTGCTCGGCCCGCAGCTGGTCCCGCTCTGACCAGTCGTAGGCCAGTGGCGCCCGGCGGGCCACATCGTTGCCGGCGAGCAGGATGTCGACGAACGTATCGACCAAGATGGTCACCTCGGCCAAGTCGACAGGCTGAAGGGTCGCCTGCTCCATCGTTGTCACCTCCGCTGGTCGTAGACGGTGCCGGCCTCAGCAGTCGCGGCGGCGCCTGCGGGGCCGTACCTAATAGCCGGGCATACCGAGGCAACTGGTCAGGAGAGGTTAACGAGCGTTCCCTAGACCACGTTGTTGCCGTAGCCGAGCATGTTCCAGGGCGGGACCACCAGGCGGAGGGGATAGCCATGCTGGACGGGCAGGAGCTCCCCGTTCATCGCGAAGGCCAAAACGGCTCCGGCGTCCCTGGCCTGGTCGATGTCCAGGCTCCGCTCGAACCGGATCGAGTCCGCGCGCCTCTCCACGCTGCCGCTGGGCGCTGCAGGAGCGCGCGGCGGGACTGCTCAACGACCACCTCCGCCACTGTGTGGTGAACGCCGTGCGCGCCTTGGATGCGGACGGCGAGGCCAACTGGCGGAGGTGGCACGCACGATCCGGCAGGCAGCAACACGCGCCGCAGGCCTGACCTTTGCTACAACCGCATACCCGTGGCATCATCCGGATGAACGGAGGTAATGATGAGCCGCCTCGACCACGATCATCCAGCCGATCCAGAACGTGTGGCCGCAGCACAGGCCAGCTTGATCTCGGAAGCAGACGCGCGCCGGCTGGCTGAGCTGCTGAACCTGGTGGCGGATCCCATCCGGTCGCGGATCCTCATCTCGCTTGGCAGCGTCGGCGCCCTGTGCGTTGGTGACCTTGCACTTGCGCTAGGTGCCTCCGAAGACGCCGTGTCGTACGCGCTGAAGCTTCTGCGGACGGCCGGCCTTGTGAGCTACCGCAAAGAGGGCCGGGCCGTGTTCTACCGGCTCGCTGAGGGCTTCCCCCACCAGCTGGTTGAGCACTGTCTTCGGCAGCTGCTAACCATCTCATCCCGGGTGGGGGCGCGGGCATGAGGATAGCGTGCCAGCGGCCACAGCGCGGGCGCCTGGCCAGCAGCGGGTGCCGTCAGCGGACGCCAGTTCTGCTGCCGGCGCGCCATATCGGTGCTGTGCTATGAGGGCCTGGCCCGCCGCGCTACACGCGTTGGCGATTGCGGGCTCGATGACCTGGGAGATCCTCTGGGCACTGATCCTCGGCTTCGGCCTGTCGGCCATCGTGCAGGCCGTCGTCCGGCGGGAGTCGATCGTCCGGCTGCTCGGTGATGACCGGCCGCGGACCCTGGCCATCGCCTCGGGCCTGGGCGCCGCCTCGTCGTCCTGCTCGTATGCGGCGGTCGCCCTGGCCAGGTCGCTGTTCCGTAAGGGCGCGGATTTCACCGCCGCGATGGCCTTCGAGATCGCCTCAACCAACCTCGTGATCGAGCTCGGGATCATCATGGCGCTCTTGCTCGGCTGGCAGTTCACCCTGGCCGAGTTCGTCGGCGGGCCGCTGATGATCATCACTCTCGCGGTGCTCCTCCGCCTCTTCCTTCGCCAGAAGCTTCTGGCTGACGCGCGGGTCCAGGCTGATAAGGCGGTGGCTGGCTCGATGGAGGGTCACGCCGCCATGGACATGAGCATTCATGGCGAGGGCAGCTTCTGGCAGCGGCTGCGCTCGCCAGCCGGGTTCACCTCAGTCGCCCACGTCTTTGTCATGGAATGGGCGGCGGTGATCCGCGACATCGTCGGCGGCCTGCTCATCGCGGGTGCGATCGCAGCCTGGGTACCCGACAGCTTCTGGCGGCACTTCTTCTTCACCAGCCACCCGGTATTGTCGAAAGTCTGGGGGCCACTGATCGGACCGCTCGTCTCGGTCTTTAGCTTCGTCTGCTCCATCGGGAACGTGCCCTTGGCGGCGGTCCTGTGGAACGGCGGGATCAGCTTCGGCGGCGTGGTCAGCTTCATCTTCGCTGACTTGATTATTATCCCGATCCTGCTCATCTACCGGAAGTACTACGGCACCAAGATGATGCTCTTCATCCTGGGGACCTTCTACGCCACCATGGCCGCCGCAGGTTACCTGGTCGAGATCATCTTCGGCGTGCTCCACCTGATCCCCGCAACCCGTAACGCACAGGTGCTCGAGCCTCATATCAGCTGGGACTACACCACCGTGCTGAACATCATTTTCCTGGCCCTGGCGGCGGCCTTGCTCTGGCGCTTCTTCCGCACCGGCGGACGCCAGATGCTTGCCATGATGAACGGCGCGCCGGATCGTGTGGCCGGCGAGCACGCCCATCACCAAGGACGCGGGGCCCATTGACAACCGCGGGCAGCTCATCAAGGCCGTGGCCGGCCAGGAACTGATCCCGCGATGGACAGAAGAGGGCCGGCGAACAGCTGCGGTCACGGCCGGCGTTCACCTCGGGGTCCGCTGGCCGTATCCCGCTGGGCCGGATCGCCAGCGAGTCCGGGCGGGCCGGCGTCCGTCCGGCTGGAAAGTTGTTCGTCGGATCTGATTACGGGCTTCCTGTACGGCCCGTCGGGCTGCGGGACATGCTGATGACGGTCGGTGAGAGGGCGGGCTCGGTATGCCTGCCTCCGGTCCCCGGCGAAAGGCCGCCGGGATTATCGGGGCTAACCTCGCGGTGCTGCCTGGCCTGAGTGCGGCCGGATGACGCCCCGTCGGGACGGGCGGGTTTCCTGCCGGGTCAGGCGGTGACGGGGCTGTGGTCGCGGCGCGGTTCTTGCCCGGGGATCTCGGGTTGCTGGCGTGGGCAGGCCGGCTGCGGTGGGGCTGGCGGCTGGCGGCCGGCGGCGGCCGTGCTGGGTGCGGGGGC
>DATGVY010000596.1:0-2825 GCA_035299845.1 Streptosporangiaceae bacterium | reverse complement strand
GAGCCGATGCACCCGGAGATCGACCCGCTCTATGACGCCTTCGAGCATCCGCGCGCCCAGCGCCCGACGCTGCCGCTGATGCAGCCGGCCCAGGCGCGGGCGTACGCCAGGGAGGTCAGGGGACGCGTGCTCGACCTGGTTGAGGGAACAAGGTTCACCGGCGAGCGGCTCGTGACCGGCGGCTTCGCGTTCGGCATGATCGCGCAGCACGAGCAGCAGCACGACGAGACCATGCTGGCCACCCATCAGCTCCGGCGCGGCAGGCCGGTGCTGGCCGCACCGCCGCCAGGCCCGCCGCCGGCCGACGCGCCGCGGCTGCCGCCGGAGGTACTCGTGCCTGGCGGCCCGTTCACCATGGGGACATCGGCCGAGCCGTGGGCGCTGGACAACGAGCGGCCCGCGCATCCGGTCGACGTGCCGGCGTTCTACATCGACACCAGCCCGGTGACCAACGCCGCTTACGCGGACTTCATCGCCGACGGCGGCTACGACCAGCCGTCCTGGTGGACCGCGGCGGGCTGGGATCACCGGCAGCGCGCGGGCCTGTCCGCGCCGCAGTTCTGGCGACGTGAGGGCGGGCAGTGGATCCGGACCAGGTTCGGGATCAGCGAGCCCGTCCCGCCCGCCGAGCCGGTCATGCACGTGTGCTGGTACGAGGCCGACGCGTACGCCCGCTGGGCGGGCCGCAGGCTGCCGCGCGAGGCGGAGTGGGAGAAGGCGGCCAGGTTCGACCCGGCGACCGGGCGGTCACGGCGCTACCCGTGGGGGGACGACGACCCGTCGCCCGGCCTGGCCAACCTGGGCCAGCGGCACCTGCAGCCAGCGCCGGCAGGCAGCTATCCGGCCGGCGCCGCCCCGTGCGGCGCGCGCCAGCTGATCGGCGACGTGTGGGAATGGACGGCGAGTGACTTCCTGCCTTACCCGGGGTTCGAGGCATGGCCGTACAAGGAGTACTCCGAGGTGTTCTTCGGCAGCGACTACAAGGTGCTGCGCGGCGGCGCGTTCTCCGTGGGCCAGGTGGCGTGCCGCAGCACGTTCCGCAACTGGGACTACCCGGTGCGGCGGCAGATCTTCGCCGGGTTGCGCACCGCCCGGGACGCGGCGGCTGGGGAGGTCGCCTGATGTGCCGGCATCTGGCCTACCTGGGCGAGCCTGCGACGCTGCGCTCCGTGCTTGTTGACCCGCCGCACAGCTTGCAGGTGCAGGCATGGGCGCCGCGGCGGCAGCGGCACGGCGTGGTCAACGCCGACGGGTTCGGCGTCGGCTGGTACGCCGACGGTGACCCGGTTCCGGCCCGGTACCGGCGGGCGAGGCCGATCTGGTCGGACACCTCGTTTGCCGACCTCGCCAGGGTGACGAGGAGCCGGGCCGTGCTCGCGGCTGTCCGCTCCGCCACCGATGACACCGAGGCCGGCGAGGCTGCCGCCGCGCCCTACGCGGCCGGCCGCTGGCTATTCAGCCATAACGGGGTGCTCAGCGGCTGGCCAGCGGCAGGGGCCACGCTCGCGGCAGGCCTGCCGGCCGGCGACATGCTCGCCCTTGAGGCTCGCTGCGACTCCGCCGTCATCTGGGCGGTCGTGCTCCGCTGGCTGCGGGCAGGCAGCGGGCTCGCCGAGGCGCTGGACAAGACCATCCGCGAGCTGGCTGCCCGGCACCTCAGCGGCCGGTTCAACTTCCTGCTGACCGACGGCGAGACGATCGCGGCGACAGCCGCAGGGGACACCCTGTGCTACCGGAGCAGCCCGGCGGGGGTGGTGGTCGCCTCCGAGCCGGGCGATGACGAGCCCGGCTGGATCGACGTCCCCGATCAGAGCGTCGTGACCGCCAGGCCCGGCTCGGTCACCGTCCGCCCGATCGGCGCGGTGGCCGATGCAGCCCATCCAGCGGCGGGCGCCCATCCCGCCGCGCAGGCCGACAGGGCGGCGCACGCCGACAGGGCGGCGCGTGCCGATGCGGCGGCGCAGGCGGAGGCGGAGGCGGATGCGGCGGCGCACGCCGATGCCACCGCCCTTTCAGCTGCCTCAGCCGCCAGCGCCGGAGCTGGCGGCAGTGCGACCGGAACCAGCCAGAACGGAAGGACGGCCAGCGGGTGACCGAGCTGAGGATCGAGCGATGCCTACCCGACGGGTTCCTCGCGGAGTCGCTGCGGGCGGACGCGCGCGCGGGCCTTACCGGGTCACCGAAGTCGCTGCCGCCGAAGTGGTTCTACGACGACCGGGGGAGCGAGCTCTTCGAAAAGATCACTCTCCTGGACGAGTACTACCCGACCAGGGCAGAACGGGAGATCCTGGGCGCGGCCGCCGGCCAGATCGCCGCCGCCACCCGCGCCCGGACCCTGGTCGAGCTCGGTTCGGGCTCGGCTGACAAAACCCGGCTGCTGCTCGACGCGCTGCATGACGCCGGGACGCTCGGCAGGTACGTGCCGGTGGACGTGAGCGAGGCGGCGCTGGTCACGGCCTCCCGGCGGGTGCTGGACGGCTACCCGGGCCTCGACGTGCACGCGGTGGTCTCCGACTTCGAGGAGCACCTCGGCCTGCCCGAGGGCGGTGGCCCCCGGCTGGTGGCTTTCCTCGGCGGCACCATCGGCAACCTGCTGCCGGCCCAGCGGGCCGCGTTCCTGCGGTCGATCCGGGCCAGGCTCGCCGACGGGGATGCGCTGCTGCTCGGCACCGACCTGGTCAAGGATCCGGGTGTCCTTGTCGCCGCCTACGACGACGCGGCTGGCGTGACGGCCGCGTTCAACAAGAACATCCTGTCCGTCTTGAATGCTGAGCTTGGCGCCGACTTCGATCTGGATGCCTTCGACCACGTCGCGCTGTGGGATC